>DAHZZC010000124.1 GCA_027435495.1 Planctomycetales bacterium | reverse complement strand
TTCGGAGAAGCCATTGCCACGTGCCGGGGAATCGCAGAAGTTGGTCTGACCTCCACGCCCCCAAGGGGGGCTACCCCACGTAGACGGCCCCCTCGGGGGGGCCTTCCTGATACCTCGGCCTATGGCCGAGGAGCTTCATTCTACCCGATCCACGATCCACTGTAATCCCTCGGTTTCCTGCACGCTTGACGGATTGAAGGAATGAACGACACTCAAGACGATGGGACGAGCGAACTCGAGGGGCAAGATGTGGGCCGTTGCGAGGGATCCCGGCGGGAAGTTGGGATGGGAGGGGGATTGGGGATGGTCTCAGCGCGGGTGGATCGCGGGTTACGGGCGGCCCGGCTGGGGCTCTCGATCAATGTGGGGCTGGTGGCGTTGAAGCTGGTGGCGGGGGTGGCGGGCCGGAGCCACGCGCTGGTGGCCGACGCGGTGGAATCGTCGCTGGATGTGGTTTCGTCGCTGGTGGTCTGGGCGGGGCTGAGGATCACGGCGAGACCGGCCGACGAGGATTATCCCTACGGCTACGGCAAGGCTGAGGCACTGGCGACGGGGGTGGTCGCGATGCTTCTGGTGGGGGCCTCGGCGATGATCGCGACGGCGGCGATCCGCGATATCGGCTCGCCCCAGGACGCACCGGCGCCGTTCACGCTGGTGGTGGTTCCGGCGGTAGTCGCGATCAAGGAGGCGATGTATCGGCGGGCGTGTCGGGTGGGCCGAGAGACGGGAAGCCTGGCGGTCCAGGCCGATGCCTGGCATCACCGGAGCGATGCGATCACCTCGGTTGCGGCGTTCGTCGGGATTGCGGTGGCGATCGCTGGCGGACCGGGGTGGGAGTCGGCCGACGACTGGGCCGCGCTGGCCGCCGCGGCAATCATCGCGTTCAACGGGTTCCGACTGCTCCGACCCACGCTCGCCGACCTGATGGACCGCCGACCGGACGGCCCGGTTGTCGACCGGATCGCCGCCGCCGCCCGCGCCGTCGAGGGCGTTCGGGCCACCGAGAAACTCCGCGTCCGGAAGCTCGGCACCACCTACTTCGTCGACATCCATGTTCAGGCCGACTCCGAGATGACCCTCTTCGATGCCCATGTCCTCAGCGGCAAGGTCAAGGGCGCCATCCACGACGCCGTCCCGGATGTCGCCGGCGTCCTCGTCCACATGGAGCCCTATTGTTTTTAGTAATTAGTAATTAGTAATTTGAAAAGAGTGGGATAGTCTGGTTTGCCGGTGGTGTGGCCCGGCGACGCTTATGACTCCGAGCCAATTACCAATTACCAATTACCAATTACCAGGTCCAAAAGCATGGCAAAGCTGGACATCGCGATCGAACACGGCCAGACGGCGGAAGCGGCTCGGTCGAACTTTGAGAAGGCGATTGAGGCGGCCCAGAAGCAGTACAGCCGGTACATTCAGCGGGTGGAGTGGTCGAAGGACCGCGAGGTGGCCGACCTCTCGGGCCCCGGGTTTGCGGTCCGATTGTCGTTCGACGACCGGAAGGTTTACGCGAAGGGGACCGTCCCGGCCATCGCCAAGATGCTCGAGGCGCCCATGAAGATGTTCCTCGCCCGGGTGCTGAAGAAGTAAGAGGAGGGACGATCGACTGGCTCAGCGGCCTTTTGCGGCGTGGAAGTGTGCGGCGATTTCGTCGGGATCGAGCGCGCGGTCGTAGAGAGCCAGTTCGTCGATCATTCCCTCGACCCCCACTTCGGGCGGGTGGTTGCCTCGTGTGGAGAGCCCGAGGACCCGGACGATCTCGCCGCGGAGATCGCCCGAGATGCCCCGTTTCGACTCACCGTCGACATGGACACGGAGCTTCCCCGGTGCGCGGACGATGGCCAGGTGATGCCAGGTCCGGGACTTGATCGGGGCCGGGATGATCGTTGATATTCCCTCGGGCCGGGCCTCGTTGGCCGAGCCCTCCCAGAACCAGGTTTCGAGAGAACAGGTTGCGGGCAGGCGATCGAACGGGGGCTTCAGATAACCGCCGGCCAGGTAGGCCGCGC
>DAHZZC010000123.1 GCA_027435495.1 Planctomycetales bacterium | reverse complement strand
TCTGGTGGTCTCGGCGGCCGACGGCCCGATGCCCCAGACCCGGGAGCACATCCTCCTGGCTCGCCAGGTCGGCGTTCCGGCACTGGTCGTCTTCCTGAACAAGATCGACCTGGTCGATGATGAGGAGCTTCTGGAACTGGTGGAGCTTGAGCTTCGCGAACTGCTCACGCACTACAAGTATCCGGGCGACGAGATTCCGATCGTCCGCGGGAGCGGCCGGCCGGCGCTGGACAATCCCGGGGACCCGAAGGCCGCCCAGCCGATCCTCGACCTCGTCAAGGCGATGGACGAGTATATCCCCGAGCCGGTTCGCGAGGTGGACAAGCCGTTCCTGATGCCGGTCGAGGACGTCTTCTCGATCAAGGGCCGCGGAACGGTCGGCACGGGCCGAATCGAGCGAGGCAAGGTGAAGGTCGGCGACCCCGTCGAGATCATCGGCTTCGGCGCCAAGAAGATGTCAACGATCACCGGAGTCGAGGCCTTCCAGAAGACGCTTGAAGAGGGGATGGCCGGCGACAACGTGGGCGTTCTCCTTCGAGGTGTTGAGAAAACCGATCTCGAGCGCGGGCAGGTCATCTGCAAGCCAGGCTCGATCACTCCTCACACCAAGTTCGAGGCGGAAGTTTACGTCCTGAGCAAGGACGAGGGCGGCCGGCACACCCCGTTCTTCAAGGGGTATCGCCCGCAGTTCTACTTCCGGACCACCGACGTGACCGGCTCGGTTCTGAACCTGCTGTCCGAGGACAACAGCGAGGCCGAGATGTGCATGCCGGGCGATAACATCAAGATGACGGTGGAGCTGCACACGCCGGTCGCGATGGAGGAAAGCCTCCGGTTCGCGATTCGTGAGGGTGGCAAGACTGTCGGCGCCGGGGTCGTGACCAAGATCCTCGAGTGATCGGGACGGTGGTCCGGCCGAAGGGCCGGGCTTCGCCGCGGGCTCGGACGGTCAACCGCGGATCGGCGGCCACTCACCCCTTACCGGGCTCGAGTGGCCGCCTCGCTTCGTCGGTTGTAGAGGATCGAGGCAGGCAGAAGGAGCCCCGCGTGGCGGGGTGGGAGCCGATCGATGCGGGAATATGTCTGGCTGGAATGCAACTCGTGCGGCGAGCGGAATTACCGAGTCCAAAAGGAGACCCGGGGCGCCGGCCGGCTCGAGCTGAAGAAGTACTGCCGACGTGAGCGGAAGCATACGTCGCACAAGGAATCGCGAAAGAAGTGACCGAGGCGGTCGGGATCGGATCGAGCGAGGCTCGGCCGGTCCTGTGTCCTGTTTCCTCCGGGGCCTTCACGATGTCGGGCCGGCTTGCGGCCCGGCAAAGATCGCGTGGCCCTGCCTGGGCCGCTACGAGCGTAGCTCAATTGGTAGAGCACCGGTCTCCAAAACCGGCGGTTGGGGGTTCGATTCCCTCCGCTCGTGCTTTCTCGCCCGGGGTGTCTTCGGCGGCCGGATCGCCCCGGATGGATCGATCGGGGGCGTGGAAGCGGACCACTGCCCTGCCGGGTCCAGGAACGCCACCTCGGCGCCCGGCTGGTCTCCCCCTCCGGTCCTCAACCCAGGAAGTCTTCAGAAAGTTCGGTGCCATGGGGAAAGTGCGAGACGAAGTATCGGCGCAGAAGCCCGCGAAGTCTGGAAAGGCGGCGGGTGGATCTCGGCCGCGCGGGATGTTCGTCCAGTTCCTGGGGAATCTGGGGAGCACCGAGCTCTACAAGCCGATTCAAGGGCGGCATGCCCGGCTCTACACCGGGCTGGGACTGCTTCTGATCGTCCTCGCGGGTGCCTATCAGGTTTCCCAGGCATCGATTGAGTACACGCCACTCTGGCGGTTTGGCCTGCCCACGGTCTTTGCCCTGGCCCTGGGTTGGTTGATCCTTCGGCTGGTGCATTTTCCCCCCTTCGCCGACTTCCTGATCGCCACCGAAGCCGAGATGAACAAGGTTTCGTGGATCACGCGGGACGACCTGATACGGGCGACCACCGTGGTACTGGTGACGGTCCTTGTCCTGGCGACCTTCCTCTACCTGGTCGACTTTCTCTGGACACTGATCCTCCAGATGATCGGCGTCCTGAAGTTCGGCGGTGGGGGCGGGCTGGGCTCGACCTCCTGACCGGACGCCGGGCGGACGACCCGTTGATTTCGCGGGTGGACCGCCTTGCTCCTTCCCCCGATGGGGTTACCGATGTACTCTCGCCCGGAGAGGACGTCATCCAAGTCTCCGTGATCCGACCGCAGACTCGACGCGATTTCTTCCCATGAGCGAACCGATCGACCCGACCACCCCCGAAACCGCGCCCGATGAGGAGGCCCAGGCTCCCCATCCGACGTTCGAGGTAGACGAGCAGACGCCCGATGGCGGGCGGCTTGGTCCCACCCTGAACGATTCGTCGAGCGACCTGGCCGTGCCCGAGGCTTCCCCGGGTTCGGTCGAGGCGAGCGACCAGGCATCGAAGGCAAGCGAACCAGCGGGAGCGGGCCTGGACGACGATGAGCCGCCGCCCGAACTGGTCTGGTACGTTTTGAAGGTCCAGAGCAGTCGAGAAGATACCATCCGCCTCGCGCTCCAGAAGAATATCAAGATTCAGGGGCTCGACCGCTACTTCGGCCAGATTGTGGTTCCGACCGAGAAAATGACCGAGATCCGGAACAACAAGAAGCGGATCGTCGAGCGCAAGACCTACCCCGGCTACATCATGGTTCAGATGGAGCTCAACGAGAAGACCTGGTTCGTGGTCCGAGAAACCCCGGGCGTGGGAGACTTCGTCGGGGCGCATGGCACCCCGACCAAGATGACCGATGCCGAGGTCAACCAGATGCTCCACCAGGAGGAGGAGAAGACCACGGCCGAGGCCCCCAAGATCAAGATCAACGTCGAGCGCGGCGACCGCGTGAAGATCAAGGACGGCCCGTTCGAGAACTTCGAGGGGACCGTCGAAGAGGTGATCGAGGGGCGTGGGCTGGTCAAGGTCATGCTCATCATCTTCAACCGGCCGACGCCGGTGGACCTGGAATACTGGCAGGTTGAGCGGCTCTGATCGCCGGGACAACGCGGGATAAGGTCCTCCCACACCACGAATTCAAGGATTATCGCTATGGCGAAGGTGATGACGGCGAAGGTGAAGCTCCAGTGCCCGGGCGGCCAGGCGACGCCGGCCCCGCCGGTCGGGCCGGCGCTCGGCCAGCATGGGGTGAACATCGGTCAGTTCGTCATGCAGTTCAACGAGCGCACCAAGGAGATGAAGGGAACGATCATCCCGGTCGAGATCACCATCTATTCCGACCGGACGTTCGAGTTCATCACCAAGAGCCCGCCGGCGGCCGTTCTCCTGAAACAGGCGGCCGGTATTGCCTCTGGGTCGCCCGAACCGCACAAAACCAAGGTCGCCACCGTCACCCAGGATCAGGTGCGCAAGATCGCCGAGACCAAGCTGGCCGACCTCAACGCCCGCGACCTCGAGCACGCCTGCCGGATCATCGCCGGGACGGCTCGGAGCATGGGGGTCGAGATCAAGAGCTGATTGGACGGTGATCCCGATCGAGGGCGGGCGGGACTCGCCCCGAATCATCCCCGGACGCGACCGCCCGCCGGGGCAAGGGTTTCAGGCGGGAGCTCTCAGGAGCGCTCAGAATGCGAAGGCCATCGAAGAGATACCGGGCCCTCAAGGACAGGATCAAGTCCGAGGCTCCGTTGCCGCTGTCGGACGCCCTCCGACTGCTGAAGTCGTTCAACACGACGAAGTTCAACCAGACGGTCGAGGTCTCGACCCACCTGGGAATCGACCCCAAGCAGACGGACCAGAACGTCCGGGGCTCGGTCTCGCTCCCGCACGGGATCGGCAAGACCGTCCGGGTCGCCGTCTTCGCGCAGGGAGAGAATGCGGAGAAGGCGCGTGCCGCCGGGGCCGACATCGTCGGCGCCGACGACCTAGCCCAGCAGGTCAAGGGAGGCACGATGGATTTCGACGTGGCCCTGGCCACGCCCGACATGATGGGCGTCGTCGGTCCGCTCGGCCGCGTGCTGGGCCCCCGCGGCCTGATGCCGTCGCCCCGGTCCGGAACGGTGACCACCGACATCGCCTCGGCCGTCCGCGAGTTCAAGGCGGGCAAGGTCGAGTTCCGCAACGACAAGGGAGCCAATGTCGCCGTCCCCGTCGGCAAGCTCTCCTTCAGCGAGGACGAGCTCACCGACAATATCAACGCCTTCCGGAACTACCTCCGCTCGCTCCGGCCGTCGGCCGCGAAGGGAACCTACATCACCTCGATCACCCTCTCGGCGACCATGAGCCCGGGCATCCCGGTCTCCGCCTGAGCCGGGGGGCCCGAACGACGGGGGAAAAGTCGAAGCCATGAGCAAGTATGTCAAAGAAATGATGATGGACCAGCTTCGGGCGGACCTCGGCGACGACCGCTCGCTGCTGATCCTGGACCTGAAGGATCTCGATGCGCAGTCGGAGTACCAGCTCCGGCGCGACCTGCGGAAGAAGTCGATCCGGCTCCGGGTCCTGAAGAACACGCTGGCCCGCCGGGTCTTCGCCGACCTCGGCATGGAGGACCTCGGTCAGTACCTGACCGGAGCCTCGGCCGCAGCCTGGGGCGGCGAGGGGGTCGCTGAACTCGCCAAGGAGATTTCCAGGCAGGTCAAGACCCTCAAGAAGCCGGTCATCAAGGGAGGTGCCGTCGACGGGGTCGTCGTCGGCCCCGAACAGGTCGAGGACATCACCAAGCTCCCGAGCCGGGAGGTTCTCATCGGCCAGGTCCTCGGGCTGCTCCTCTCACCGGCCCGCGAGGCGCTCGCGCTGATCGGCTCGCCGGCCAGCACCCTGATCGGCCAGCTCGAGGCCCACATCGAGAAGCAGAACAGCGGAAGCCCGGCCGAAGCCCCGGCGGGCGAGCCCGCCGCCGACGCCGAACCCGCCTGATCGTCCCGTACCGAACCACGCGATGGGGGCCTGTGAATGGCCCCCGCCGTTTTGAGATAACCCGGATCGAAGATCGATACCCGATTCCCCGAACTTGCCAGAAAGGATCGTTTCACCGATGTCCACCGCGGAAACCACCACCGCCTTCGCCGATAGCATCACGGGCCTGGGCGACTCGCTCGTCAACATGAAGGTCCTCGAGGTCCTCCAACTCACCAAGTACCTCAAGGAAGCCTACGGCCTCGAGGCCGCCGCCGCCGCCCCGGTGATGATGGCCGCCGCCGCCGCCGCCCCGGCCGAGGCCGCGCCGGTCCAGACTGAGTTCGACGTCGTCCTCGAGAACTTCGGCGCCAACAAGATCAACGTCATCAAGGTCGTCCGGGCCGCGACCAGCCTCGGCCTCAAGGAGGCCAAGGACCTCGTCGAGGGCGCCCCGAAGGAGATCAAGACGGGCCTCTCGAAGGAAGACGCCGAGAAGCTCAAGAAGGAGCTCGAGGAGGCCGGCGCCACGGTCAAGATCAAGTAACCATCGGCGCGGGCCCGAGACGTATCGGCCGAGGCCGGCGGCGGTGCCGACTCCCCCGGCGACCCTCGCCAGGCCACCCGGAAATCAGGAAGCGAATCGCCCAGCCCCGGACCCGGCGGCCCACCAGCCACCCGGTCCGGGGCGTTCCGGCGCGCGGCGGCCGGGCGGCACGGGGACCGTGGCCCCCTCCCCCGCATCCTCATCCCCCCTCTGGAGCGCGAGTCCATGCCCACCTCGACCTCGGTCCGTCGCATCGTCCCCGGCAGGAAGAGGAACTTCGGCCGGATCCACGACGAGTTCCCTGTCCCCGACCTGACCCAGATCCAGACCCGGAGCTACGAGCGGTTCCTCCAGGCCGACCTCGCCGCCGACGGCCGACTCGACTCGGGGCTCGAAGGCGTCTTCCGAGAAATCTTCCCAATCGAAAGTTACGACAAGACACTCCGCCTCGAATACCTCCACTACGACCTCGGCAAACCCCGATACGACCCCGACGAGTGCCGCCAGCTCCGGCTGACCTACGGCCGGCCGCTCCACGTCTGGCTCCGCCTCAACAAGGGCGAAACCTCGCTCGAAGAATCCGTCTACCTCGGCGATATGCCGATCATGATCGGCGGCGGCGAGTTCATCATCAACGGCGCCGAACGCGTCGTCGTCAGCCAGCTCCACCGCTCCCCCGGCGTCGACTTCGTCGTCGAGATCGAGTCGAGCGACAAGCGACTCCACGCCTGCCGCGTC
>DAHZZC010000122.1 GCA_027435495.1 Planctomycetales bacterium | reverse complement strand
CGAAGAAGCCGCCCTCGGGATCCGGCTCGCGGGCGAACGGGCCGGAGGGAAGCATCGAGCATCCGGTCAACAGCATCGCCGGGGTGAGGATCGCCGTCGCAATCGCCCATCGGGCCGACGTCGTGGTCGTCACGGATCGGGAAGCGCTCATCACATCATCCCTCCGGGCATACCCATGCCCATCCCCGGCATCCCGCCCATCATCCCGCCCATCATCCCGCCGCCCATCGGGTTGTTCGAGCCCGGCGGGATGATGATCTTGCTGGGCTTCGACGGCTTGCGCGGGAGCTTCGCGAGCGCGGTCAGCTCGACCTTCGCCTTGGCGGCCCAGGGACTTCGAGGCCACCGCTGGGGAATCCAGCCGAAGTAGTATTCGGCCGACGCCACCTTGCCGGCCCTCTTGTAATAGGTCCCAATATTGAACGCTTTCTCCGCCTCGGCCTCGTTGATGTGGTCGAGGGTCGTGATGAGCTTGGGGTTGCCGGCCTGGCTCTCCGGGTAGGTCGCATAGACGCGACGGACCAGCTCGCGCGCTTTTTCCAGACCGGAGGCATCGTACTCGGGCCCAAGGTAGCCTTTCATCCGCGAGTCGATCGCGGTGAGGTAGGCGTATTGAAGGAAATCGCTCTTCTTGCTGGAGAACTCGTCGATGAACTGCTCGTAATAGACGGACGCCGTCTCGTAGTCCTCGTGCTTGTAGTAAAAGTCGGCCAGGTCGATGGCAGCCTGTTCGGCGAGCGGGCCGGTCGGGTCGTTGAACCGAACGTGCTCCAGCTCCTTGATCCCTGAGCCCTGCACGTCGATAAGCGGGAGCCGGCCGTCGAAGTGCGCCAGCAGCGGCAGTTTCTTCTCGGCGGGTAGCTTGGGATCCGACTGCGAGAGCCAGATCTGCGCCAGCTCATACTCGCGGCGGACAAGCTTCTCCTTGTAATTCGTGGCCGGATATTCGTTATAGAGCTTCATGTAGCTATCGGAAGCCTTGGTGTAGGCTTTCCGCTGAAACTGGCTCTCGGCCAGATACCACGAGGCGTTCTCGCCCCAGGTCGAGCCCTTGCGATCCTTGGCGATCTTGGTGAACTGTTTCTCGGCCTCCTCGAAATTCCCTTTCTGAAAGAGGCTGATGGCGGCGTCGAGTTCGGAATCCGCCTGGGGATCGGGAGCGGGCTTGGCGAGCGGTCGCCAGCCGTCGGAGCCGAGGACCAGCGTTGAGGCCGGCGGACCGGCCGCGGTCGACTTCGGCATTGGTCGAGGAGTCAGCCAGCGCTGGAGGAAGCTCCCGGGATCGGTGGACTTGCTATCACCGCGCTCCTCGGGCGTCATCCGCTTGAAGAGACTTCCGTCGTAGGCGGCCCGCCACTTGCTGATCGGGCTGACGTAGGTCGCGCAGCCGGCGGCCGGTAGCGCGGTGATCGTCAGCAAAGCTGCGGCGATCCGTCGGACGTTCATTTTCAGGCGGATCATTCCGTTCACACTCCCATCAGGGGACGGAGTCGCGGGCGGTGCCCGAGGACGTGGCTGATGACCGCGCCAACGGTCTCTCTCGCCCGGACCAGGCCCGTCGACGACGGATCCAGCCCGCGCCAGGCATCGCCCGGACTGGCGAGAGCGCGGATCGCTTCCAGCTCGCCAGACGTGATCGAAACCACGTGCGGCGGGCCGGTCCGGCAGGCCTCGCAGAGGACACCCCCGGTCGCCAGGCCAAACCAGATCATTCCCCCCCTCGGCTCGACCGGCGCCCCGCAATGGGCACACGATTCGAGCGCCGGCATCAACCCCAGCTCGCGCAGGCACGCCAGCTCGAACCGGAGTATCCTCCGCGACCGCAACTCGGGCTCGCCCAGATGCCGCAGCGTGATCCGCGCCGCGTCGAAGAGCTTCGGATGCGGATCGTGGAGGTCGGTCAGCTCGTTCAACAGCTCGGCAACGTAATAGCCGGCATACAGGGCCGCCAGATCGCGGCGCAGAGATGCAAAGCGCTCCAGAGGTGCCGCCTCGGTCAGGAGGTCGAGCGCTTCGGACGCCTTGGGGATCAGCACGATATCCGATAGCCCGAGCAGGTCAAGGCCACCCTGCATCGACGACTTTGGCCGCCTCGCTCCCTTCGCCAGCACGCCGACCTTCCCCAGATCCCGGGTAAAGAGCGTCGCCACCAGGCTGGTTTCGAAGACCTCGATCGTCCGGATCACGATCGCGAGGGTCCGGCTCGTCGGCACGCTCCCGCTCCCCGGCCTGCAAGGCCGATCGATCCCATCCATCGCCCGATTTCCGCCGTCCGCCAGGCCATCCTACCTCATCCATTGCCGGCCGACCCGGCCGCCTTCGCGGCGATCTCGCCCGCGAGATGGCCGGTGCTCCAGGCGGCCTGAAAATTGTAGCCGCCGATCAGGCCGTCGAGGTCGAGTACCTCGCCGGCGAAGTGCAGGCCGGGGACGATCCGACTCTCCAATGTCTTTGGGTCGACCTCGTGGAGGGCAACTCCTCCGCTGGTCACCTCGGCCTTCTCGAAGCCGAGCGTGCCGACGATCGGCAAGGAAAGTCCCTTCAGCGCGTTGACCAGCCGGTGCCGCTCGTCGCGTGAAAGATCGGGCCCCATCCGCGCCCCTGGGACGCCCGCGGCCGAGACGAGACACTCGGCCAACCGCTTCGGAACCGGGTCGGGCAGGATGGACGCGATCGGTCGACGCCCTCGCCGGCTCTCGGCCTGTAGGGCCCGGTCGAGGTCTGCTTGCGAGGTGCCCGGCAACAGATCGAGCCGGAGAACCAGCCGCCCTGGCTCCTCCGATCGCGCCACCGCCCGGCTCACGTCGAGGATCGCCGGACCGGTCAGCCCGAAATGCGCGAACAAAACCGCCTCACGCCGCGATTGCAACGTGTCCCCGTCGCGGTCGTGAACCGAGGCGACGGCATCGGCGAGCGTGATCCCTCTCAGGTCGGCGACCCATCCCGGCCCGACCCGTAAAGGGACGAGCGCTGGCCTGGTCTCGACAATCGAGTGGCCGAGCCGCCGGGCCAGCTCGAATCCGTCGCCGGTGGTCCCGCAACCCGGGTAAGACAGACCGCCGACGGTCAGGATCACCCGACGCGCCGCGACCGATGCACCGGACGTCCGGACGACAAAACCCTCCGACTTCGGCTCGATGTCAACCACCGCCGAATGCGGCCGGAACTCGGCCCCCGAACGTTCCAGCCGGCCCACCAGTGCTTCCAGAACGTCGACAGCCCGATCCGAGGCCGGAAAGATCTTGCCGTTGGCCTCGACCTTCAGCCGAACGCCAGCCTCCTCGAACAGGCGGACGGTGGCGTCGACATCGAGCCGCCGGAGCGAGGGTCCAAGAAACGCCCCG
>DAHZZC010000121.1 GCA_027435495.1 Planctomycetales bacterium | reverse complement strand
CGAGGACCTGCTCCGGAAGCAGGAGGTCGAGCGGAAGCGACGCGAGTTCGATCGCCGCCGGGCCGAGCTTGAGGCCCGGATCGCCACCCTCCGCTCTGAGATCGAGATCGGCCAGGAAGAACTGCTCCGCGCCGTGGAGGAGTCGCACGGCCGAGAGGCGCAGCTCTTGCAGGACAGGAATGAAATGGCCCGGAGCCGTCGGGCCGATCGCGACTGCAGCGAAGGGAGGCCGACATGAGCGACGATCCCGGATCGATGGCGACCGAGAGCGCGGCGCCGGATGGTGGCGAGCCATGGCGGCTCCGACTCTACGTCGCTGGCCGATCGCCCAAGTGCGTCGCGGCGCTGGAAAACCTCCGCCGCTTCTGCGAGGAGCGGATGCCCGGCCAGTACGAAATCGAGGTGGTCGACCTGCTCGAAAACCCCCGGCTCGCCAAGGACGACCAGATCGTGGCGATCCCCACACTGGTCCGCCGGCTCCCCGAGCCGCTTCGCCGGATCATCGGCGACCTCAGCAACGCCGAGCGCATGCTCGTTGGGCTCGACCTGAAGGCCAGGGACTGAATCGCTTCGGACCAAACGAGCGGGTGACGGAAGGGGCAAATCCGATGGCCGGATCCAGCGCCGAAGAGGGGACGGGTGCCGAGGTCGAGTCGCTCCGCCGTGAGAACGCCCGGCTTCGCTCCGCGCTCGAAGAGATCCGGAACAGGCTGGAGGAGCCCGAGGAGATCCTCCGCGCCATCCGGCAGGGCGAGATCGACGCCCTGGTCGTCGAGGAGGAAGGCGAGGAGCAAATCTACGCCCTCCAGCAGTTCGGCCGTGCCTATCGGAGCATGGTCGAGGAGTGCTTCCCGTACGGCGTCTGGCACGCCGACCCCGAGGGCCTGCCGCTCTACGTCAGCGCATCGTTCCTCAGGCTGCTCGGGACCGACCTTCGCGCCCTCCGCGAGCGGGGCCTGTTTCACTTCCTCCCGCCCGAGGGGCGCGAGCCCGTCGAGCGCGAGTGGGAGCGGTGCCGGGCCTCGGGCGCACCCTTCAGCGCTGAGTACACCATCAGCCTGACCAACGGCGAGGAGCGCACCGTTTGGGCCCGCGGCCTGCTCGCCGAGACCACCGGCGGCCTCCTTTACTGGGTCGGCGTCAACCTCGACATCACCGAAAGGAAGAAGACCCGCGAGGAACTCCAGCAGCAGGCCGAGGCTCTCCAACGCCAGGCCGAGGCCCTCCGTCTCGCCGACCGCCGCAAGGACGAGTTTCTCGCTCTTCTCGGCCACGAACTACGCAATCCTCTGGCCCCGATCCGCAATGGCCTGCACATCCTCCTCCAACCCGGCGTTGATGCCGAGTCGATCGAGCAGATCAAGCGGATCATGGAGAAGCAACTCAACCACCTGACCCGGATCGTCGACGACCTGCTCGACGTCAGCCGGATCACTCGGGGCCGGATTCACCTTCGCAAGGAGCGGATCGAACTGGCCCGCTCGGTCAGCCACGCCCTCGAATCGGTGCGCTCGTTCGTCGCCGCGCAGGGACACAAGCTTTTGATCGAATTGCCGCCTCGTCCCATTCACCTGGAGGCCGACCCGACCCGCCTCGAACAGATCCTCGTCAACCTGCTGAACAACGCCGCCAAGTATACCCCGCGCGGCGGGTCGATCTCGCTCTCGGCCGGACGAGAGGGCGACGAGGCCGTGATCCGCATCCGCGACAACGGGATCGGCATCCCCCCCGAACTGCTCCCTCAAATGTTCGACCTGTTCACCCAGGCCGAGGGAGGGCTCGACCGCTCGCAGGGCGGCCTGGGGATCGGTCTGACCCTGGTCCGTAGCCTCGCCGAGATGCACGGCGGCCGGGTCTCAGCGCGGAGCGAGGGACCTGGCACCGGCGCCGAGTTCGAGGTCCGACTCCCCGCACTGGCCGACGACGCCGACTCGCCGACACCCTCACCGACGCCTCGCTCCGTCGCCGATGGCCGCCGCCGCATCCTTGTGGTGGACGACTCCGACGACATGGCCCGGACCCTCCAGATCCTGCTCGAACACCGAGGCCACGAGACCCGCGTCGTTCACGACGGGCCCGCCGCGCTGCTCGCCTTCCGGATCTACCAGCCCGACGTCGTCCTGCTCGACGTCGGACTCCCCGAGATGAGCGGTTACGAGGTCGTCCGTCAGCTCCGCGCCGAGCCCGCCGAGAGGCCGCCGCTGATCGTCGCGGTCAGCGGTTACGGCCAGGAATCCGACAAACGCCAGGCCATCGAGTCGGGCTTCGACGCGCACATCACCAAGCCGGTTGACCCCGACGCACTGCTCGACCTGCTCGCCGCTGCGCCCAGGCCGGCCCTTCGGCCCTCTCCTTCAGCCTGACCCGTCGCCCGTCCACGCCCCAGCGCCGCGAGACCCAGCGAGACCTGGCGAGACCCAGCGAGACTTTTTGACGCCCTTTCGCTCGCATCAGGATCTTGTGACTTCACGTGTTTGTGTTTTTGGTCGATGGAATCCCGCCCTGGATTTTTCCGGAGTCCCGCTCGATTTTAACGTCCGATGGCGCGTCGGATCCCGGCTGGTTCATGGCGACGAGCGCGAGCATCGGTCCCATTGGTGCATGAAGATACCAATCGTCCGGGAAATCGAGCGACGATTCGAGGAAGATCATCAGGAAAACGGCGTGGCAGGGGTGCGCGTAGCCGAGCGGATCGCTCCTGTACCCGCGATGCAGAGCCCAGCCGCCGCCGAGCACCAGCCCGACAAAGACCAGCACCGGCTTTGTGATGATAACCGACGCCATTCGCGAATCCAACCAACCCGATGGATCACCCTCGACCGCACGGGGAAACCGGCTTAGGATGGTCGCGCGGGGAAGCTCCTTTCGGTGATCACGCCTGGCAAGGGTTTCCGAGGTCCATCGAGCAAGGGGAGGAACATGTCGGAAAACAAGCAACCGGGGAAAGCCGCCGCCGCGCGCAGGAGTCCTCGCACCGACCACGCCGACGGCGAGGCCGCCGTGCTCGCCAAGATCGCCGAGATGGCTGAACCGTATCGTGGGATCGGCGAGCGGCTTCACGCTCTGATCCGCACCAGCGCCCCTGCGCTGGTGCCGAAGGTCTGGTACGGGATGCCCGCCTACGCCCGCGACGGCAAGGTCGTTTGCTTCTTCCGCGGCGTGATCATGGGGAAGACCGAGCGTTACATGACGATCGGTTTCAGCGAGGAGGCGAAGCTCGACGACGGCCGGATGTGGCCGACCTCCTACGCGCTGACCGACCTGACCGCGGCCGAGGAAGCCACGATCGGCTCGCTCGTGAAAAAGGCGGCCGGTTGAGGATGACGAGAATGAGGGTGGCACCATCGCCGCTGGTCGGAATCCGGAAGCTCAGCACCAAAGGAACACCGACATGAAACCTGCGATCCCGATCGGCCTGGCCGTCGTCCTGCTCGCCGCGGGGGCGGTCCACCCTTCCGAGGCTCCCTTCACGCCGCGAACCCATGTCTCGATCCGAGGCGCGCAATGGTTCCTCAATGATGAAGTCGTCAACCGAGGCGCGCCCGCTGAGGGCCTTTTGATGAACGTCCGGATGGTCAACGCGATCTTCGAGGATCGTCACCGGAACGACGTGAATCCCGACACCATCACGGACCGCTTCCTCGCGCACCTTCCCGACTACGCCGCGAACGGCGTCAACGCCTTCACGATCAACCTCCAGGGCGGGATGCCCGGCTACGAGGGGGCACGGAACTCGGCGTTCGAGCCCAACGGCTCGCTCCGCCCCTCGTACCTCGCCCGCGCCGCCCGGGTGATCGAGGCGTCCGACCGATCGGGGCTGGTCGTCATCCTCGGTTGTTTTTACCAGCGGCAGGACCAGGTTCTCGCGGATGAGACCGCCATCCGGGCCGCGGTGGTCCACGTGGCGCGCTGGATTCGCGACCAGGGCTATCGTAATGTCGTCCTCGAAATCGCCAACGAGTTCGACCACAGCGGCTTCGACCACCGGCTGATCCGGAGCGTCTCGGGCGAGATCGAGCTGATCAAGCTGGCGAAGAAGACAGCGCCCGAGCTGCTCGTCTCGACGAGCGGCCTGGGCCACGGCCGATATCCCGAGGCCGTCGCCGAGGCGGCCGATTTCCTTCTGATCCACTTCAACGGAACCCCTCTGAAGGAGATTCCGGCCCGGATCGCGGCCCTGAAGCGATTCGGCAAACCGGTCGTTTGCAACGAGGACGAGAAGATCGGCGGCCAGGGCGCACAGGCCGCCGCGCGCTCCGTGGCGAGCGGTGCCTCCTGGGGCTTCATGTCCGAGAAGGTCAATCAGCACTTTCCCTTCACCTTCGAGGGCCGGAGCGACGATCCGGCCGTCTACGCGAAGCTGAAGGAGCTGACCACACCGGCCGCGCCGAAGGCCGCCGCGCAGGAATACTTCCCGCCGCCCGAGTCGCGCGGCGGCTGGCGAAAGCTCGACGAACCGGATTCCATCCGCCGCCTCGCCGGCATGGACCCGGAGAAGCTGGAAGCACTTCGCACGTGGCTCCGCGAGTCGGATGGTCGGAACTTCGCCGCGGTCGTCATCCGACGGGGATCCATCGTGATGCAGGAGGAGCGGGGCAACAGCGCGATCACCGATTCCCGACGCGTCGCCTCGTGCTCCAAGGCGGTCTGTGCAACGGTCCTCGCGATCGCCTCGGAGCAAAGCCAGCAGGGCAAGACCCCGCGCAGGATGAGCTTCGACGATCGAGCGTTCGACTTCATCCCGTGGGCCCAACCCCTGAGCGACCCGCGCAAGGCAAGAATCACGGTCAAGCAACTGCTGAACCACACCTCCGGCCTCTGCCCCGAGGCCACCGGCGCCGACAACGACGGCACCTGGGAATATATCCTGGGCCACACTGGCGACCCGCGAACGGAGAAACTCGCCTTCGATCCCGGCACGGCCTGCGGCTACTCGACCCACGCCCTGACGCACGCCTCGCTGGTCTGCGAGAACGTCACCGGCAAGCCCTACGATCAGTTCGCGATCGAGGCGCTTTTCCAGCCACTCGGAATCGAGCACTGGTGGTTCCAGTATTACGACGGAGGACCGACGATCGGCCGCCATCCGTCGCACGGCCTGGGGATGCCAGCGCGCGAGATGGCCCGGATCGCCTATTGCATGCTCCACAACGGCCAATGGGAGGGAAGGCAGGTGATCCCGCGTTGGTTCGTCGAACAGACCGCGTCCCCGACGCACGACGTCCACGGTCCGGAAATGCGGTTCAAGATCAATGCCGAGACATTTTCGCACGGCTGGCAACTGCCAGCGCGACTGACCGAGAAGGGAATCCGAGGCGGCCAGAACATCCCGGTCGACGCCCGCTACAAGCCCGGCTCGGGCGGTCAGTTGATCGCGTTTGTGCCGAGCCTCGACCTGGTCGTCACCCGACAGACCGGCAGCAGCGGCAACTGGGCCTTTGAAGAGTACCTCCGAAGAGCCTGCGCGGCGGTGCACGACGCCGATGAAGGGAAGTGAAGATCGCCGGCTGGAGCCGGCTCCGACAAGGGGTCCTGCGGGAAGGACGCGAGGATCAGCCCATGTAGGAGGGAGCTCCTGCTCCCGACCTGGACGAAGCCGCAGGTGTCGCGAAGATCGCCGGCTGGAGCCGGCTCCTTCTATGAACGCAGTTCATCCAATGGGGATGAAAAGCATGGAGGCGTTCATCCCCATCTACACGACGCCAACAACACGCCCATCACACTCCACCAAGCCAATAACCCCATGGAGGAGGGAGCTCCAGCTCCCGACTCGGTCGAAGCTCAAGCAGCCGCGAAGATCGCCGGCTGGTGCCGGCTCCTACACAAGACCTTCCACGTCCGCCTCGCCCATCCGCCCATGTAGGAGGGAGCTCCAGCTCCCGACTCGGTCGAAGCCAGGCGTCCCGCGAAGATCGCCGGCTGGAGCCGGCTCCTACACGACGCCAAC
>DAHZZC010000120.1 GCA_027435495.1 Planctomycetales bacterium | reverse complement strand
ACCATGCCCGAGTCCGGAACCTGAATCTGCGCGGAGAAGGTCGTCGGCGACGTGCTCAGTGGGGCATCCAGTACGCTCGCTGTCCCTGTCGCCTGCGCGGAGGTGTTGTTGGCCCCTGTCACCAGCACGTTGACCGGATAGGTTCCCGGTTTTGGATAAACATTCGAGGCGTAGACGATATAGTTGCCAGTCCCATTCGGGGCGATCGATCCACCGGTGATGAGATTGGAGGCTCCCGTCCAGTAGATGGTCGCCTGGTAGTCCGCAAGCGTTCCCTGGAGATCGGTCGAGGAGAACGAGGCGACCGCCCCATTGAAATACCGGCCGGCGACGGTCGTGATCGCACTGACCTGAAGGGTCAGCAGTTCCCGCCGCTCAAGCGTCTCGACCCAGGCCGCGACCGGGCGCCCCCGCCGCGATCCAGTGACCCGGATGAAGGTCTCTCCGAGGCTACTCATGATGGTCGTTCCTTTCCTCGGGCAGCAATGTGTTCGATGAGAATCGCGACGGGCAAAGGTCAGCGCCGCTCAACCCCATTGAGGATCGCGACCCGCGCGGACTCGATGGCGGCGTCCTCGCTCAGCGAGTAGAGCGAGGAAGTAGGAGCCGTTGTGCCCGGTTGCGGCGGCGACGACAGCAGGGCCTGGGCGAGTGAACCGTAGGGCATCTGATCCCTGGACCCGATGATCTTCACCCGAACGAGGTGCTCCAGCGACCTTGTTCGGGCGGTCCCGAGCCGGGCCTGGCCGATGGTTCCCAGAACCTCCTGCGCCAGAAGTGAGACCCGCTCTGTCGTGTACGATGTGAACGCGTAAATCGTCGCCGGGCCAGGGTTCGGCAGGTTCAGGATCGAGCTGTAATAGGTCGACCTCGCCTGCTCGTAATCCACCTGGAATGCGTCGAATTCTCGGTTGACCTGGTCCTGGATCGAGGCGGCCGACGAGACGACAGCCGCCGTCGCGTGGCTCGGAACAAGCCGGATCTCGAGCTGGTCAATCGCGGCCGGGATGAGTACGTGCTTCCGCCTCATGGTCGGTTCGTCTCCACACGGAGGCGCGACGTTGGCGTCGCGGGAATGGGATTGTGCAATGGCATGCGGGCCCACAATCCCTGGCAAGAAGGCACGGACGCTTCTTGCGATCTCGGGGCACTCTGGACCGCCGACAATCCGATTCTGGAGGCCGACCCTTTCGCCACAGACCAGAGACACCGGCGCAACAGGTCAGCGACTGTGCGGGGCGCGAAGCATCCTCGCTAGGCCCCGGGGCCACTGCGGACCTCATCCTCAGAGGAAGAGAGGTGGCGAGCCCTGGACGACACGGCGGCGAGAAAATCGGTCAGGCTGGAAAGCCTGACTCGCTCGAAAAGGTCAGGCTGGAAAGCCTGACCGACTTGAGCTTCTTCCTTGCCGGCGTCATAAATACGAAAATACTCCTGGGAATTCCGGCACGCAAGGAGGTTTGGAGAATCTCTCCCATATTGTCGACCGGATGGATGGCGAGGAGCGGGCCGTTTTTCCGATCCCTCGGACTTCCTCCGTGGCACGGCTGGAGGTGAGACGGGTCGTCAGGGAAGCAACCGTTCCTGGCGGCGGCCAGCGGAATCCGGGGAGAATCCCGGGCTCGCGAATCAGAGCCCGACCACTCGATCCCGCGCGGTCACTTCCCATCGCCCGACGATCGCACCATCCTCGATGACCCCGGCGAAGCGGTGCAGGGCGATCGTCGGGCAGACGTGGGTCGGGATCGCGAGCAGAGGCGTGCCGATCGGCAACTCGTCGGCATGCGCGGTCTCCACGACAAGATGCTCCTCGCTGTGGATGATCGGCTTCGCATCGTCCAGTCCGAGGATCCGAGCCCGTGGACCGGCCGGATCGGCGGCAACCGCCTTGTGGCCCAGGTCGAGGCAGAGTCTTCCCGGCCTCGGCTTGCTGACGACTCGGGTCAACAGGAGGGCGGCCGGCGTGAACGGGAGATCGGGAAACTTCGTCGCATAACCGTCGTCGTGCAGCACGACCGTTCCCGGCGAACACTCGACGCCCGGCAGATCGAGGGCAGCGTGGATCGGGAACGTCGGCGTTCCACCGAGGACCAACCGAGGCACCTCAAACCCCCGGTTCCGTAGCGTCTCAAGCAGCGAAAGCACCGGCTGACGGGTGGAGACCGTGTTTTTCCGACGCTCCTCCACATCCATCTCGCGGATGTGCCCGTCGTAGGCATGCAGCCCATCAGCGACGAGGTTCGGGAGCCTCCCGATCTCGGCATAGAGCTCGGCCGCCGCCTCGCCGGGCGCGATCCCGGTACGTCCCATGCCCACTTCCAGGTCGACCAGCACCGGGACCGGCCGATCCAGCCCGGTCATCGCCTCGGAGAGCATTCTCGCGGCCTCGATCGCGTCGACCGTCGCCCGAAACGTGGTCTTACGATAGCCCCGGATCAGGTGCGCAAAACGCTTCAGGTTCGGTCCGACGATCGGGTAAGAGACCAGGACATCGACCCCACCGGCCGCCGCCACCATCTCGGCCTCCGCGAGTGTGGCGCACTTGTGCTTGTGAATCCCCTTCGACTCGGACAGACGAACGATCTCGGCCATCTTGTGAGTCTTCACGTGCGGGCGAAGCCGATCCGCCCCCCGCGCGATGGCGATCATCGTCTCGATGTTCTTCTGAACGAGGTCCCGGAAGATCAGGAGCCCGGGGCTCAGCACCTCGTCGGCAACCTGGGGATTCAGTCGATAGGGCGCGTCGAACATGAAGTATCCTCCGCGGTAGGCAGGGATCGCCCTCGATCCCCGACCGGATGGGACAGGGCTCAGGATCCGTTCTTCGGTGGTAGCAGGTCCGCGACGGCCGAGGTCATCGCTCGAATTCCGGTGGCGATGCTCGGCGCGGCGTCGGGACGATACCTCGACGAATGCAACGCGGGCATCGGCTGGTGGCTCTCCATCGCCCTGGCAAGCCGCGACGGCTCGATCGTCCCAAGCCAGAACATGCAGATCGGTACGCCACCCTCGCCGAAGAGGCCGAAGTCCTCGGCACCCATCACGGGAGGAGCCTTCCGCACCCGATCGGCCCCGATGGAAGTCCCGAGCGATTCGACCACCTTCTCGACCAGCCCGGCCGAGTTGATCGTCGGCGGAGTCGTCTCGTCAATGGTGATCGTCGACTCGGGGGCGTTGTGGGCCTTCGCGAGCCCCTCCGCCCTGCGCCGGATTCCCGCGAGAAGTTGCTGACGAACCTCCTCCGAGAACGTCCGCAAGGTCAGCTGCAATTTCACCTCGTCGGGGATGATGTTGTGCTTCGTCCCGCCATGGATCGATCCGACCGTGACAACGGCCGGCTGGATCGGCTCGATCTCGCGGCTGACGATTGACTGAAGATCCACGACGAACATCGAGGCCAGCAGGATCGGGTCAACCGTCCGATGAGGCCAGGCACCATGTCCGCCCTTCCCCCGGATCGTGATCGAGACCGACGTCGAACTGGCGAGCATGGGACCGGGGCAGTAGAAAACCGAGCCGGCCGGCGCCTCCGCCGCACAATGGAGGGCCAGAGCATAATCGGGCTTCGGAAACCGCCGGTAGAGCCCGGCGTCGAGCATTGCCTTCGCCCCTCCGATGGCCTCCTCGGCGGGTTGAGCCACGAGGAGTACCGTTCCGTTCCATCGATCGCGGTGGTCGGCCAGCCACCGGGCCGTGCCGACGAAGCAGCTCATGTGAACGTCGTGTCCGCAGGCGTGCATCACACCGACCGTACGCCCCTGCTGATCCTTGGCCTGCTCCTTGCTGGCGAAGGGAAGCCCGGTCTCCTCGGCGACCGGCAGAGCGTCCATGTCGGTCCGGACCAGCACGACCGGCCCCTCGCCGTTTTTGAGGACGCCGACCACGCCCGTCCCGCCAACCTTGTCGGTGATTTCCATTCCGACGATCTGCCGCAACTCATCGGCGATCCGCTCCGCCGTTTTGATCTCCTGGTACGAGAGCTCAGGATGCGTGTGCAGATGCCGGTAGAGCTTGAGCAACTCGTCGAGATGGGCATCGATCCAGGGATCCGCTGGCGGTGCGGCCACAACGGGCCGCCCGGCGATCCCGGAAAGCACAATCAGGACGAGAAGAACGCGGCCGGGCCAGAGGGAGCGAAGGCGCATGAGGGTGCCTCGGATCGATGGAACCTTGGGCGATCAATCCATCCCGTGCTGCTTCTGCCAGGCGAGCGCCTTGGCGTGTTCGGCCTCGGGGATGCGTCCGCATCGCTGGTAAATGACCGAGAGTGCGGTGTAGCTGAAGGTGTCGTCAGGCTCAAGCTCGACCACGCGGAGGGCGTGCGCGATGGCCTTGTCGGCCTCGGCGACATCGGCGAAGAGTTTTGCGAGCATCCCGTGCCCGATCGCGAACCCGGGATCCTCAGCGATGGCCTCTTCCAGAAGGGCGATGGCGCCCGGTTTGTCCCCACGGTCTCGGTGTTCCATCGCCTGATCGTAAAGCTCGTTCGGAGTCGGCATCGCGTTCGGTCCTTCGCGGGGGTCGTCTGGTCGGAAAGATGACGTATTGTAGATCCTATCGCGACGACTCGCCAGGCCCGGAATTCGCCCAAAGCGAGCGCCGGCCTCTTGCCCGGGGCTGACGCTGGCCGTATGCTCCAACTCCGCTCATCGGCCTCCCGCAAGGTCAAGCCGGTCCTGGTCACGCCGGATCGAAGGAGAGATTGCCATGCCCGCCCGCAGAACCTGGAAAAAAGCCGTCTGGCTGGTCGGGGCCATCGCCATTGTGCGGCTC
>DAHZZC010000119.1 GCA_027435495.1 Planctomycetales bacterium | reverse complement strand
TCGACGACGAGATCCGCGCCGCCTGCGATCGGGCGCAAAAGGACTTCGTTTCGTTCGAGTTCCGGTCGATGCTCGGCGGTCCGAACGACCACTGCAACGCCTTCGTCAAGATCCACGCGGGAGCCGGCGGCACGGAGGCCTGTGACTGGGCCGAAATGCTGATGCGGATGTACCTGATGTGGGCCGAGTCGAAGGGTTTCAAGGCCGAGATCAACGACCGTGAAGACGGCGGCGCGGCCGGCATCCAGGAGGCGAGCCTCTATATCAAGGGAGAGTACGCCTACGGCTACCTCCGCGGCGAGTCGGGCGTTCATCGGCTCGTCCGGATCAGTCCGTACGATGCCGCGGCGCGTCGGCAGACCTCGTTCGCCTCGGTGGACGTCCTCCCTGAAGTGGATGATACGATCGACATCGTCCTGAAAGACGACGATCTGAAGCGTGACGTCTTCCGATCGGGCGGTCCGGGCGGTCAGCATCAGAACAAGACCGAGTCGGGCGTCCGGTACACCCACCTTCCGACCGGCGTGGCCGCCGAGTCGCGCAGCGAGCGGTCGCAGCACAAGAATGATGCGAACGCGCTGGCGTTGCTCAAGGCCAAGCTGATCCGGATGGAGGAAGAAAAGCGCGAGGCGGAGTACGCCAAGAAGTACGACGAGAAGGGCGACGTCAGCTTCGGCAACCAGATTCGATCGTACGTTCTGCAACCGTACCAGCTCGTCAAGGACGCCCGGACCGGTTATGAGGTCGGCAACCCGCGCGCGGTCCTCGACGGTGAGATTGACGGATTCATCGAGTCTTACCTGCGGACCAAGCTCTCGAGCGCGACCGCATCGAAGGACTGAGCCACTCGTCGAATACCATGCCGACCGAATTCCAGTCCTTTTCCTCCGATGATCTTCTCCGCGTGGAAGGCCCGGGCCTCACCCTGGCCTTCCACAGGGAGGGGGATCGTTGGATCGAATCGATTCGCGGCCCCGCGGGTGCCCTGGTCTGCGCCCTGATCGGCGAGACCAACGATCCGGCGCGGGTATCTCATCCGATCTACCAGGAATGGCAGCTTCACGGCCCGGAATCGGGGGCCTCGGTCTGCCTGCTCCTGACCGGACTTTCGTTCACGCACCACTTCTCGGCCGCGCTCACGATCGCCGCCGACCCGGTCGATCCGGCCGCCGTCCGGATCGATTTCGACGTGGCCGATCGGTGCCGATCGCCGGTCGAGAGCCTCGCCGCGACTTACCTGCTTGATCTCAGCTCCAGCGCCCTGGCCTCGGCCGATCCGGAGTGCATCGCCTGGGAGGTCCCGAACGGCCGCCTCGAACTGCTCGCCGGACCGGGCGCCTCGCTCGCGATGGCCGAGGCCGGACGCCGGGCGACGCGAGCCCAGATCGTCGCTCCGATCGTCCCGGGCGTCTTTACCCACCGACTCCGCTACAGCTGGCGATGGACGATCGCCTCGGATCGCACGCGATAGACGGCGTATCGCCCTTCGACGTGCAATAGCTCGATCGACCCGTTCTTTGAGGGCCGGTCGTTTCGTGGTGCTCCCGCGATGAGGTAATCGGCGCCCTGCCGCGCGGCGAGGCCGGCGCGGGCCTCGTCGCCCATCGCCTCGTAACGCGCCTCGACCTCGTGCCGATGCTCGCGATACGCCCGAATGAACGCCTCGGGCGAGCCGCGGAGCCCGACGTGGTCCTGGAAGCGTGCGAACCAGTCGGCCAGCCCCGCGCCATGGTAGGGACTTCCCGCCCGATTGAACGCCAGGCTCCGCTGCGACCAGAGACGGAACGTCTTCGGACCAGGCGGCCCGATGAACCGCGCGGAGGGTGGCGTGTTCTGTCGGCACCAGAGGGCCATCCGCTCGAAATCGTCCCGAGGGACCGCCGCGAACCGGCAACGCTCGATCAGCCCCCGGACGATCTCCAACCGCGCTGAGGGATGGTCGAGGGGGATCATCCCCGCGACCATCGCCGCGAGAGGCACCGCCCACGCCATCGCGAGAGCGACCCGCCATCGTCGGGCGCCTCGGCTGGGGTCCATCATCGCCTGGACCCGGTCCCATCGCATTCCGGCGAGGCCGCCGACCACCAGAGCGACGATCAACAGGCGGTGGCCGTACTCGGTGTCGTGATGGCCGAGGAAGTGGATCGCGAGCCCGATCATCCCGGCATAAACGACCGCCGGCAGGACTTTTCGTCCGCCGATCGCCGCGGCGGCCGAGACGGCGAGCTCGGCCAGGGTGACGACGACGAGGAGCCAGTCGCCGAGGAAACCGACCGCGAGCGCCGACGCCCGGATTCTTCCGAGTCTTCCTTCGTCCCAGAGTCGGACGAGTCTTCCGGCGACGAGCACGAGCGCGAGCCCCCGGGCGACGGTACTCATCCGAAACGGCTGGAAGACGGTCGCCCGAAGCCCATGCACGACCTCGATGGCATACCAGGCGACGAGCAACCCGCCCCCGATCACGACCATCACGATCACCAGCCGGGTTCGGGCGTCGATGGATTTGTGCCCCGCGCGCCGGTCGAAGGAGAGGACGGCCAGGATCAGGTAACTGAACCAGGCGAGCCATTGGGGCATCCGCCAGAGATGCGGCAGCATGTGCTGCGGGCTCTGAAGCTCGACGCTCAGCATCCAGAAGAGACCGTCGGGCAAATCACCCTGAAGGCTTGACCGCTGCCAGAGGTTGATCGCGAGCCCCGGCACCACGGCCGCTCCCAGCGAAGCCGCGACTACCATCGCGCCGCGGATCCCTGGCCCCTCCTCCCTCGACAGAATCCCCCAGGCGATCCACGAGGCGGCCAGGGTCATCGCAAGCTGGAGTCCGACCGCCGGATGAACGACGGCCGCCATCGCGATCCAGATTGAGGATTTCCATCGATCGACCGAGGGCCGCTCGATCGCATCGGCGATCGCCTGCCATCCCATCGCCAGGGCGACGAGCCGATCCAGGACGATCGGCTCAAAGAGGTGATTGGTCCCGATGTTCCCAGCCCGGGCGACGAGGAAGAGTCCGACCGCGACCCACCCGACTCCCGGCCGGCACTCGGCCGAGGCCGCCGATCCCATCCGGGCCACGGCCCGGCTGGTGCCGAGGAAGGTCGCCACAAAGACCGCGAAGAGGGCCACCGAGATCCCGAACGGTCGCGAGAGGAGGTCAAGAAGCGCGATCGATCCGCGATGCGGGTTGAAGGCGTCGAAGGACCGGACGAACGGATCGGTCTCGAAGACGCTCGGATCCTGGCGATGAATGAGGAGCGGAAGGCGATAGGCCTGATCGCCCTCAAGGCTCCGGTAGCCTCGAAGGGAGAGGTAGATCCCCAGCAGGAGCAGGAGCCCCAACCATCGCTCGACCCCTCGGCGCTCCATCGCTTTGGGCCCCCACGTCGTCCCATCCGCCGGGATCCGGGGCCACGACGGGATCCGCCGGGAGGGGAACGTCCGGGAGTGTGCCCAGGCCACGTCTCGGGGTCAACCTCACTTCACTTCGGAGGAGGTTCGGCGATCACGGTTTGCTTCGCGGAGTTGCCGCGATCGAGGCGAAGATCCGCGTCGGGCTTGCGGGCGGTCTGGGCGATCGGGAGGGCGGGCTCGGCCGGCTGATCCTCGCCCGCGGGCGCGGGCCCCTTCAGGCCGTTCTGATAAATCTGACCGGCCAGGTGCTGGACCGGCACCGATCGCCAGATCCGGACAGCCGGCCGATACTGGTCGTTCCAGGCGATCGCCTGCGAGGTTTTCACCTGCTCCTTCGCCCAGGGGATCGATTCCACCTGCTCGAGCCCGTACCGGACCAGCCCCGCGACGAGAAATGCGGAGACAAGCGCCCCCTTCGTGATGCCCAGGAGGAAGCCGG
>DAHZZC010000118.1 GCA_027435495.1 Planctomycetales bacterium | reverse complement strand
ATTCTGGGGATGCGGGGTCCGGGCCGTGGGGGCCAGAAAATAATTAACGATCGGGAGTCGGGAAGGCGGCTTTTCCCGGGGAATCCCGCGGTCGAGCCCCCGAAAAACTTAATTATTTTCCGGCCCGCGGAAATCCGCGTTGTAGGAGCCGGCTCCAGCCGGCGATCCTCGCGATACCTGTGGCTTCGTCCGGCTCGGGAGCTGGAGCTCCCTCCTACAGAAGCAGTTGCTGCCACCCAAGGCGATCGATCTGGCGAGAACCCTTGTAGGAGCCGGCTCCAGCCGGCAATCCTCGCGGTAGCTGTGGCTTCGTCCGGCTCGGGAGTGTGAGATTCCCCCTGCAAACGATCCTGTCGTCATCAGTCATCGGAAACCAGACGGCACCACCTGGCCCGTATATGAGAGTGGTTCGATCGATGACGTCATGGTCAGGCGAGCGGGCTGAGGTCCTCGTCGGCGCGTTCGTGGAAGGCGTTCACGGCAAGGGCTCGTTCTTGACCACGTGGTGACCGAACCGGATGCGACGCGCGAAAGGCGAGCCGACCCGCCTCATCCAGATCTGGGCACGCGGAGACGCGGGCGATGGGTCGCATCGAGGTCGCTGGAATTCACCTCAAAAGCTCCCGTCTCAATGTCGATCACGATAGATTTCCCACGATCCTCCGGGGCAGTTCGGGGCCCGATATCCCGTGCGTAGATAAGCTCGCCCCGCCTGGCAAACTCCTCCTTGCTGTCGCGTTGTTCAACCGAGGGCATTGGGACCTCCGACGCGCGAAGCATACCGACTCCGTCCAGTCCCATCCTATTCTCGACGGTTTGGACGGGTTCCAGGGGCGATCAATCAGGCGACTTGCCGGGCCGGGGATTTCTGGCTAGAATCTAGCCAGAATGGCCCTCGAGATCATCCTATCCCCTGAGGCCGTGGACGACCTGCGGCGTCTGAGCGCGTTCGATCGCGCGAAGGTTCGCAATGCGCTGGAGGTCCACCTTCGGCACGAGCCAACCAAGGTCAGAAAGAGCCGGATCAAACGGCTACGGGGATTGTCCCGGCCGCAGTATCGGCTCCGCGTCGACGAGATCCGGGTCTTTTACGATGTCGAGGGCGATCAGGTTCAGGTCCTGGCGGTCGTGGAGAAGTCCGACGCGGACGAGTGGCTCAAGGCGATGGGAGAGAACGATGAAGACAGTCCCGCTGTCGGAAGTGAAGGATGACCTGTCCAAATACCTCCGCCTCGCCGAGACGGAGGAAGTGGTGATCACCCGGCACGGAAAGCCGGCCGGGATTCTGATCGGATTCGAGTCGGAGGAGGACTGGTTCGATTATCGGCTCGAGAACGACCCCGCGTTTCGGCGCCGGATCGAGTCGGCGAGGGCGAGCCTGGGTCGGGGCAAAGGCGTCCGACTGGAGGACGTTTCGGAATAAATCGCGCCTCGGCGACGCGTCGGCGCCTCATCGATGGGGCGCTGGGTCGCTCCCCTCTCGCTCGCCCCACCGGAGCCATTCCGAGGGGTCGGCGTCGGAGGGCATCCTCCAGTCGCCGCGCGGCGAGAGGCTCACCGTCCCAACCTTCGGCCCGTCCGGCACACACGACCGCTTGAATTGCTGTCGGAAGAAGCGCTGGTAGAACATCCGCATCGTCCGCTCGATCACCTCGCGCGGATACGCGTGGGTGAACTTCGCGTGCTCGGCCAGGAACAGCACCTTCTCCGGCGCGTGGCCGCACCGGACGGTGTTGTAGAGAATGAAATCGTGCAGCTCGTAAGGCCCAAGCGTCGCCTCGGTCGATTGCTCGATCTCGCCGGTCAGCGAGGCCGGTAAGAGTTCCGGCGAGATCGTCGTCTCCACGATCGAGAGCAGCGTCCGACGCGCCGGTCCCTCGGGGAACTGGTTCATCGCCACGTATCGCACCAGGAATTGCACCAGCGTCTTCGGGATCGAACAGTTCACATTGTACATGCTCATGTGGTCGCCGTTGTAGGTACACCACCCGAGCGCCAGTTCCGAGAGGTCGCCGGTCCCGATCACGAAGCCCTTCGACATGAGCAGGAAGGTTCGCAGCCGGGCCTGGACGTTCTCGAAGACGAGATCGGAGCGTCCCTCGGCCGGCACCCTCGCCAGCGCGGCGCGGAACGCTTCCAGGCCCATGCCCTCGACGTCGATGCCGAACGGCCGGTGGCCCATCTCGCGGAACGCCTCCAGCGCCAGCGCACTGATGTCGATCGTTCCGGAAGAGACGCCCAGATGCGCCATCAGGTCGAGGGCGTTCGTCCGGGTGCGCTGGGTTGTCCCGAAGCCGGGCATCGTCAGGCCGTGAACCGTCCGACGGTCACGGCCGATCAGGTCGCAGGTTGTCACCGCGACGAGCAGGGCCAGCGTCGAGTCAAGTCCGCCCGAGATTCCGATGTTCAGCGGCAGGTCGGGCGAGAGTTGCTCGATTCGCCGAGCCAGACCGGCGCACTGGATGCCGAAAATCTCCGTGCATCGGCGGTGCAGCTCGGTCCCGCCGGGGACGAACGGGGTCCCGCTGACTTCCCGGCGAAGCCCTGGCATTTCGGGGGAGACGGCAAACGCGACCCGGCGAAACGGCCGCATGGCCGAGAGACTGTCGTCGAAGCTGGTCATCACGCGGCGGTCGGTGCGCAGACGAACGACGTCGACATCCGCGGTGATCGTGTACGAGTCGCGGCGGATCGGTCCGCCATCGCCGACGCGAGGCGACTCGGCCAGCAGGGCGCCGTTCTCGGCGATCAGACAATGACCGCCGAAGACGAGGTCGGTGGTCGACTCGGTCGGCCCACAGCCAGCCAGCGCGTAGGCGGCGACACAACGCCCCGACTGACCGGACACCAGGTCGGTCCGATATCGGCTCTTGCCGATCGTCTCGTTACTCGCCGAGAGATTCGCCAGCACCGTCGCGCCAGCCATTGCCTGCAAGGCACTGGGCGGGATCGGCACCCAGAGATCCTCGCAGACCTCCAGGCCAACCACCAACGACGTCGGGCCGTCGTCGATCCGCGCCTCAAAGAGCAGGTCGATCCCAAACGGGACGCGACGGCCATTGAGGTCGACCTCCGCCGGCTCCTTGCCAACCGCCGGGCTAAACCATCGGCTCTCGTAGAACTCCTTGTAGTTGGGCAGGTACTGCTTGGGGACGATGCCCAGAACCTCGCCGCTGG
>DAHZZC010000117.1 GCA_027435495.1 Planctomycetales bacterium | reverse complement strand
CTGATGGTTTTTGACGGTCAAAATCAGCAATTCATGCGTACAGGCGAGATCGAACCTCGATCGTTTTCAATGCGTGTGTGAGACGTTCGGCGGTCAGGGCACCTACCGATTTTCAAGGTCAAAGCTCATCAGGACCTCGCCGTCGACGCATGTGCTCGCCAGCGTGAAGGGCTGCCGATAGATGACGAAGTTCGCCGGCTCGCCTGGCTCCAGCCGGGGCGCGGGGCGGCCGAGCAGGCGCGCGGGGTTGGTCGTCGCGGTGGCCAGGACGTCGGCCAGGTCCCAGCCGGTCGCGAACTGCAAGTTTCGGACGCCCGTTTCCAGGCCCTGGTTCGAGCCGGCCAGGTACGGCGTGCCCGCCACCACGATCTTGCCTGAGGGATCGACGGCCCATTCGCCGTACGTCCCCGGCGGGAGGCCGGCGAGGGGGCTGGCATCGCTCACCAGGATCGACCCGCTGGCCCCCTTCGCTCGCGCTAACACCCGGAGCGTCGCCATGTCCAGGTGATGGCCGTCGGCGATGAACGAGGCCGATAGGCCATCCTCGGCCGCCTGGTTCCAGATCGGGTTCGGATGGCGGGAAAGCATCGCCGCGATCCCGTTGCCCAGGTGGGTCGACAGCCGGGCGCCGGCCTCGACCGCGGCCCGGATCGTCGGTCCGTCGGCGGCGGTGTGGCCGATCGCGACGACCACGTCCCTGGATCTAACATCGCGGATGAATTCGATCGATCCGGGGCGCTCGGGCGCCATCGTGATCAGGGCGATCCGGCCGCCGGCCGCCTCCTGCCATCGGTCGAAGAGGGCCACGTCGGGATCGCGGATCGCCGCAGCCGGATGGGCGCCCCGATAACCCTCCTTCTCGGAGAGGAACGGCCCTTCGAGGTGGATGCCGACGACCCGACGAGCGATGTCCGGCGATCGCTCGCAGGCCGCCGCAATCGTCCGCAGGCCGTGGATCAGGTCGGCCTCGGGCGCGGTGATGAGGGTCGGGCAGAGGCGGGCGGTCCCGAGGGGTCCCTGCGCCCGGACGATCCGTTCAACCTGCTCGACCGTCAGCTCGGGCGAGGAGAACGAGTGTCCCCATCGGCCGTTGAGCTGGATGTCCCAGAAGGCGGTGGCGATCCCGTCGTCGTCCGAGGAGGTTTCATCGGGGCCGTCGGCGTCGAGAACGGCGTCGATCACGCCGTCCTGGACCGTCAGCTCGACCCATCGGCCGTCGAGGTAATGTCGCGCCCGGATTTTCATGGGTCCGATTCTTCCTTCGTTTCGCGCCCTTCGTGTTCTTTCGTGGTTGCTTTTTCGTCGCTCACGAGGCGGAGGCGCCGATGTCGCGCCCGACGCGATGACGGAGCGAGGCGGCGACGAACTCGCGGAAGAGCGGGTGCGCGGCCGTCGGCTTCGACTGGAACTCGGGGTGGAACTGCACGGCGACGAACCACGGATGGTCGACCAGTTCGACGATCTCAACAATCTGGCCGTCGGGGCTGGTCCCGGTCGCCACCAGGCCGATCTCCTGGAACGCCTGGCGGTAGGCGTTGTTGAACTCGTAGCGGTGCCGGTGTCGCTCGTCGATCCGATCGGCGCTGTAGGCGGCGAGGGCGCGGCTCTCGGGGGCCAGGGCGCACGGCCAGGAGCCCAGCCGCATCGTCCCGCCTCGCTGGCGGATCTCGAACTGCTCGGGCATCAGGCCGATGACCGGGTGGTCGGTCGTCTGGTCAAACTCGGTCGAGTTGGCGTCTTCCAGGCCCAGGACGTCGCGCGCTACCTCGATCACAGCGCACTGCATTCCCAGGCAGATCCCGAAGTACGGGATGCCGTTGGTTCGAGCGTACCGGATGGCCTCAATTTTCCCCTCGATCCCCCGCATGCCGAAACCGCCCGGAACGAGGATGCCGTCGCCCCCGCCGAGGGTCGCCTCGGCGCCTCGGCTTTCGATATCCTCGGCCTCGACGCGGACGACCAGGATTCGGGCGTGGTTGGCGATTCCGGCGTGATCGAGGGCCTCATACACCGATTTGTAGGCGTCTCGGTGTTTCATGTACTTGCCGACGACCGCGATCCGCAGCTCGTGCTTGGGATTCTTGATCCGCTCGACCATCTCGCGCCACTCGGAGAGGTCGAGCGGGCCGGCCTTGAGCCGGAGCCGCTTCACCAGGATCTCGTCGAGCCCGTGGTTGACCAGGCTCAACGGCACCTCATAAATGCTGAACTGACGGTCTCGCTCCTCGATCACCGCCTTGCGATCGACGTTGCAAAACAGCGCGATCTTCTCCCGGTCCTCGGGCGGGATCGGCTGCTCGCACCGGCAGATCAGGACGTCGGGCTGGATGCCGATCTGCCGGAGCATTCCCACCGAGTGCTGCGTTGGCTTGGTCTTCAGCTCGGCGGCGGCCTTGAGGTAGGGGACAAGCGTCAGGTGGATGTACAGGCAGTTTTCCCGTCCCTCGTCGATCGCGAACTGTCGGATCGCTTCGAGGAACGGCAGGCCCTCGATGTCGCCGACGGTCCCGCCAATCTCGGTGATCACGACGTCGACATCATCCTCGGCCAGGCGATGAATGGCGGCCTTGATCTCATCGGTGACGTGGGGGATCACCTGCACGGTCTTCCCCTCGTAGTATCGCCCCTCGCGCTCCTTCTGGATCACCGAGAGATAAATCTTGCCGGTCGTGTAGTTGCAGTCTCGGGTCAACGGGGCGCGAGTGAACCGCTCATAGTGGCCGAGGTCGAGGTCGGTCTCCGATCCGTCGTCCAGGACGTAGACCTCGCCGTGCTGGTAGGGGCTCATGGTGCCCGGGTCGACGTTGATGTACGGGTCGAACTTCTGGAGCCGAACCCTCAGCCCGCGCTGCTCGAGCAGCATGCCGATCGAGGCACAGGTCAGCCCCTTGCCCAGCGAACTGACCACCCCGCCCGTCACAAAAATATGCTTGGCCATCGTCCCTTGCCGCCCTTGCTGTGTTCATCCGTATGCCATCGCCGAATGTGGCAGTATACCATGGTTGGGCCAGCGAGCCGAGTTCGGCAACTCGAAGTTTCGAGGTGATGTCGATACAATAGGGGAAATGGCGTTCCATCCGGCCGCGACCGGATCGCCCCGAAACCAGCTCCGCCGTCCGGGAGGGTTGTCCGGTGAACAAGTCGGTGACGCCGCGAGGCGTTGAACACCCTCCGATTCGCGTGAACCGCCGTCGATTCCTGGGCTGCTCGGCCGCGGCCGGTCTCGCCGTGGCGCAGGGAAACCTCGCCGAGGCAGCCGGGGAGCATGCGCCGGTCCGGGTGGGGGCGATCGGGATCGGCAACCGGGGCACGGCGCTCCTGCGCGGCGTCCTGGAAATTCCGGGCGCCTCGGTGGTCGCCGTTTCCGACCCCGAGCCGAGGCACCGGGCGCGTGGCCAGGGGATCGTCGAGAAGGCGAGCGGGCGCAGGCCCGAGGCGTTCGAGGACCCTCGGCGGCTGCTCGAGCGGAAGGACATCGACGCGGTCGTGGTCGCCGTGCCGTGCGACCTGCACGAGCGACTTTACCTCGACGCGATCGCGGCCGGCAAGCACCTGTACGCCGAGAAGCCGGCGGGCATGACCGTGGGAGAATGCGACCGGCTGATCGCCGCCTCGGCCTCGGCCCCGGGCCTTGCGGTGCATGTTGGGTTTCAGCGGCGGTCGAACCCAAGGTATCGCGAGGCGGTTGACCGGATCCATCGGGGCGAGCT
>DAHZZC010000116.1 GCA_027435495.1 Planctomycetales bacterium | reverse complement strand
CTCGGGCGAGGTGGGGGTGGGAGTGGTCTGGATCGCGTAGTTCAGGGCCGTGATCCGCTGTCGGTATCGGTTGACCAGCCGGTCCGGCGGGATCGAGAGCGTGGCGATCCGCTGCGCGTTCTCGGGCGTCAGCGCGATTCCGGCGATCAGGGCGCCCTCCTGCTGGGCGAGCATCCGGTACGCCTCGGAGAGGATCCGGTAGGCGTTGGGATCGTCGGGGTTGCCGGCCAGGGCAATCCGCGCCTCCTGGATCGCCAGCAGGCAACGCGCCGGCTCGGGGAGCGGTCGGAACGCGGGTTGTCCGGCGGCCGGAGCCGGCCCGGTGGCCAGTCCGCCGACGAGCCATCGGCGGGCCGCCGCGGTTCGGGGCGACGACCGGTCGAGCAGGCGGTTCTGGAAGACGTCGTCCATCCAGTTCGACGGAGTCGGCGGAGCGGCGTCGCCCGAGGGAAGCTGCCGGCTCGCGTGGTAAATCCGGGAGGGGTCCAGCCGGTTCGCCTCGAAGACCGCCAGGTCCGACTTCGGCGCGTCGTGGCGGCCGAACATCACAATCCGGCCGTCGTCGTAGAATGGGACCCAGTTCGGGCTGCCGAAGAGGTTCGCGTACGTCCTCGGCGACCGGGTCGGCTCGATCATGATCGCGCTGATCTTGTACCGGTCGAGGAACGGCCGCCAGACCTCGACGTTGTCGTCTCGAATGGCGCGCTGGATCTCGTCCCACTCGTTGCGCAGGCTGGCCGGGAAGAAGTGGGTTCGGTGATCGATGAAAACCTTCCGCTTGGGGTACGCCTTCCAGAGCAGCAGGTCGCCCTGGTCCATCGACGTGTTGAAGATATTCCCGGTGATCTCGTTCTGGCGTTCGAGGAATTCGGCGGCCTCGATCGGGAACTCGTCGGCGTTATAGCCGAGTCCAAAATGGACGCCGGCCTTGTAGACCCGCTGACCGGTGATGGCGACGCCGACCATCGCGAAGATCAGGAGGAGGGTGACGAGCCGGCCGCCGGTCGACCAGATCGCCCAGCCGGTCCCGAGCCGGCCTCGCGAGCCGAACCGGGCCTGGTACCACTCCTGGCCATTGAGGGTGGCGATGGCGGCGGTCACGATGGCGAACTCCGCGCTGAGGCGGATCATGCAGCCCCAGAGGACCGTGACGGCCGCGAAGGCCAGGAACCGCCGCCAGGAAAACCGGGCGGAGTTGATCAGGAACGAGCCGAGGCCGGTCGCCACCATCAGCAGGTAAAACGCCACCAACATTGTCCAGATGGAGGCGCTTTCGCCGCCGAGCTTCTCCAGTTGCTGCTTGACGCTGTTGCTGAAGAACGATAGCGACTCCACAAGCGGCAAATCGCCCGACGAGTGGAAGAGGCGGAGGAACGGACCGGCCGCGACGCCATAAACCCGGAAGGTCCAGGGGTTCGCCAGGCAGGCCAGGGCGCAGAGGCCCAGCACCAACAACGGACGCATCGTCGGAACGCCGGGCGGGGTTTCGGACGTTGGTTTGGCCTCGGAGTCGGTACTCTCGGACCAGTCGGGCGTGCCGCCGTCGAGAATGTGGCCGATGGCGATCGCCGCCAGAAGGATCAGTCCGGTGAGGAATGAGGGGTCGCAGTTGGCCCAGAGGGCGAAGAGCGGGACGAGGCCCCAGATCCAGGCCGATCGGCCCTGTCCCAGGGCCCGGAAGACCATCAAAAGCTCCAGGGCGAGGAAGAGGCGGCCCCAGGCCGCTGGGGTGACCGAGCTCCCCTGCGCCCCGATTCCGGGGACGGTCGCCAGGCCGCCGGGTGCGATCCCGGTGATTGGGTCGTAAAACGCCCCGAGCGCCATCGCGACGCAGAGAGCCGACCACCAGGCGCCTGGTCCCCGGTGCCGGATTTTCAGGAGGACCCAGGCGGTTGCCAGTCGGACGAGGGCGTCGAGGAACCCGAGTCCTCCGATCGCGATCCGATCGGCGCGGTCGCGATTGGCGGTTGGATCGGTTGGGTCGACGGGGACGGCGGCATAGATCGCGTGGTAAAGCGAGGACTGAGCCCACTGGAAGAGCCAGGGGATGTCCACCCAGGTCTGGCCGGGCTCGGTGTACGAGAACGGGTCGGTCGTCACGGGGCCGGTGTTTTCGGCGATGACCCGGCCGGCGCGAAGGTGCAAGAAGACGGTCGGGTCGCTCACATAATTGCAGGAGACGACGAGCACCAGCAGAAGCACAGCACCGATGACGTATCGGTCGTAATAGGCGTTCCACTCGGTGGCCCGTTCGGGGGTCCACGGCTCGGGCTCGGGCGCCGGGGGCTCCTCGGGCTTGGTCGCGGTGGTGGCCGAGGCGCCGGCGGTGTCTTCCGGCTTCAGCGTCGTCGCCGTGGCCGGGTCGTTTTCCGGGACAGGTTGAGTCGCTTGGGGTTCGGTCATCAGTCTCGGGAGGTAAGATGACGAGATGAGGCCCCTGCAGGCGCGGGGGGATGCCGGGCCCTGCCTGGCAAAAAACTTATGCTAGAAGCCGCTGGCCAACGCGGTCAAGAGGGGGGACGATTTCCGCAGGGCCGACAGGGCCTTTTCCGTCTCCGACTGCCCGGGAATCGGGGACTGGCTCCGGACCGCAGGGCAGGTGATGGTCCCCGTTTTTCAGGCGAACCGATGCTGGTTCTCTTCGGGGAGGGAAAAGGAAACGGCCCTGACGCTTTCCGGGGTGGTTGCGTGGGGGTCCGGGCCGCGAAACCGACGTTACCAGGATTCGGAAGCGGCGGAGCGGTGCATCGGCCGTTTGACGGCGGGGGACATCAGGTAAATGGAGAGCCCGGCGTAGAGGATCAAGACGGTGATGCCGGTCGTGATTCGTCGGGTATCGATCCGGTCTTCCAGGGGTTTGTTGAACTGAACGCCGAGACTGTCGGGATCGTCGTCGGGCTGGTTAACGGATTGGATAACCTGGCCGGAGTCTTCCCAGGTGGCCTCGGCGAGCGGCAGGACGACGAGGGCGAGGACGTTGATGACAGCGCCGAGGGTGAGGGCGACCATCAGCAGCTTGGCCGACTTCAGGCGGATGAACTGGATGACGGAGAACAGGGCGAATCCGGAGACGACGGCCAGGCAGAGCCATCCGTAGGTGAGGAGGCTATCGCCGCCGCCGACGGAACGGACGAGCGAGAGGATCAAGAGGATCAGTGCGGCGACACCGAGGAGGCCGCCGACCGCGGCGATGTGCACGGGAGGGCCGGAGGGCGGCGGGGGTGGAGGTGGCGCGAGGTCGTCGGCGAGACCGACCCGCATTCCGGTTTCCTGGTCGACGCCGCAGGCGACGCAGATGGACATTCCTTGTGGGACGAAGCCGCCGCAACTGGAGCAGCGTCGGGCGTGGGAGCGGGCCTCGGCGGCGGCGGGGCGTCGTCGGGATCTTGGCTCTTCCTGGAACAGCGCGGCGGCGTCAGCCATCGTGGAGGGAGTGGGGCTGGACGAGGCGGCGCTGTTGCGTTCGAGGCTTCGGGCGTCGGCCAGGGGGAGATTGAAGGCGTCGCGAAGGTCTCCCTCGGCCATTGGCAGCGGCAGGTCGTCGGGCGAGGTGGAACGGCTGGTCATCTGATGCGAGGACTGGGCGGCCTCGGCGTTGAGCGGGGCGGCGAGTGTCGAGGCGGAGCTGGCGTCGGCCTCGGTCACGCGGAATCGGAACGCACACTTCGGACAGCGCAGCCGCTTACCCGCCATCACCTGTTTGGGGATGTTGAGCACGACGCCGCAACTGGGGCACTGGGTGGTCCTGGGCATGGGGCTCTCGACAGTCGCCTCGTCTGGGACGGATCGGGAATCGATCGGTCGATCCCTCGGGGGACGGGAACAGCCATCGACGGGCGCGGTGGCGATTCGTCTCGCCACCGAACCTGAATAGATTCGGTCCGCGTGTGGTCGAGTTCAGATGGCGGGAGAGGCTATTCCCGGCTGGGAGGGTCAGACCCCTCCCGACTTGCCGTACCGTCTCCCTACTATTTTAACCCGCCAGGAGCGACCCCTGCAGCCGAAAAACTTGCGAATTTGCGCGCACCCCCTCTACGAGGGATACGCGGGCTGATCAGGCGGGGTTCGGCCTTGCCTGGGGTTTGAAGTCGCCGGCTTCGACGATCCGGCGGGTGATGTCATGCCGGTAGTCGAACATTCGCTGGAGTTTGGAACGAAGCAGTCGGGCGCCGAGGAGTCGTCCGAGGGCACCGAGCGGGGGTCGATACTCGATTTCGTCGCGGAGGATGGTGCCGCCCTGGCCGTCGTCGAGGCAGTAGTGCCGGTGATACCAGGAGGCGAACGGTCCCTCGACCTGGCGGTCGGCGAACATCCGGCCCGACTGGTACTCGGTATGTTCGGCGACCCAGCGGACGTGGAACGGTCCGACGGGAACGGAGATCGCCACCCGGGTTCCCGGCTGGAGAGATCCGCCTCCTTCGAGGAATCGGACGTTCTCCCAGGGCGGCGTGAGCCGTTGGAGCGCGCCTGGACTCTCGTGAAAGGCGAAAACCTCCTCGGGTGGTGCCGCGATCCGCGACTCCTTGACGAAGAGCAGGGGAGGATCACCCCGTTGATCGGGTCGGGAATCGTCCCCGGTGCGTCCTGCGGTCATCGGGCCTCGGCTCCTCCCTGGTCCTGGGTTGGGTCGACCGGCCGGATTGGGGTCGCCCGCCATCCCCACATGCTTTCTATTCTGGCCGATGGTCGGACGCCTGTCAAAGCGGAATCGAGGTGTGTCCCTTGAAGTTTGTCGAATGAGTCGATGAATTTCCGGCGGGGGGGCGGGCCGCTTGACCGGGGCGAAGCGCGGGGTTACCGTGATTTCAGTGATCGGTCGGTGGGTCCGGGACGCGGGGCGTTGCGCGTCTCGGGGGCCGGCTGGCGACGTGTCGTGGGCAGGTGGGAGAGCGAGGCGGGCGTCGCGGCGGCCGTCGCCGGGGCGTGGATGGGCGCGGGTGACCGGGCCCGGTCGGGGAACCTGGAGACAATTGCGATGACGAACAAGCACGAGGTCAGCCGTCGGGGATTCCTCGGCACGGCGGGGACAGCGGCGGCCGTCGGCGCCTTCGCGCACCCGGCGATTGGGGCGGTCAAGGGAGCTAACGAGAAGATCAACATTGCGGTCCTCGGCTCCGGAGGCCGGGCGCAGGAGCACCTCCGGATTCTCCACCGCAACATGAAGAAGCGGGAGGGCAAGCCGGTCGACGTCATCGGCATCTGCGACGTCTGGGACGGCAATGACGATGTCGGTCGAGGGTTGTACTACTCGGCGAAGAAGGTCGAGCTCGACGCCGAGGGGAAGGACAAGGATCGGATCACCAAGGACTATCGGAAGCTCCTCGACTGCAAGGACGTCGATGCCGTTCTGATCGCGACGCCCGACCACTGGCACGCGAAGATGTCGATTGACGCCATGGAGGCGGGCAAGGACGTCTACTGCGAGAAGCCGATGACCCACACGATCGAGGAGGCCCGCAAGGTCGCCGAGACGGTCGCTCGCACCAGGCAGGTCTTCACCGTCGGCGTGCAGTCGACGGCCGATCCGCGGTGGAAGATGGCCCACAAGATGATCACGGAGGGCAAGATCGGCCACGTGATGCAGGGCCAGACCAGCTACTACCGGAACAGCAACATCGGCCAGTGGCGGTACTACCACCTCTCCAAGGACATGACCCCGCGGACGGTCGACTGGAAGATGTTCCTCGGGACCGACTTCGGCCTGGCCCCCGAGATGCCGTTCGACCGCGCCAAGTACGCTCAGTGGCGGTGCTACTGGGACTTCGGCGGCGGGATGTACACCGACCTCTTCGTCCACCAGCTCACCCACCTGATCACGGCGATGGGCGTTCGGCTCCCGCGCCGGGTCGTCGGCGCCGGCGGACTTTACCTGGAGTATGACGGTCGCAATGTCCCCGACGTCGCCACGGTTGTGGCCGACTACGACGAGGGTTGCCAGGTCGTCATCTCGGCGACGATGTGCAACGACGTGCAGCTCCCCGAGGTGATCCGCGGCCACACCGCGACGATCATGTTCGAGCCCCGCGCGAACGACGGGTTCCGCGTGGTTCAGCAGAAGCTGGAGGGTCGACCGGCGCCTCCGGGCGCGAACCGCGGCGAGGGTGGCAACAAGTTCAACCCCGACCAGCCGCGCGAGGACACCTATGCCCTCTGGGCGCACTTCCTGGAGTGCATCCGGTCGCGCAACCCCGAGACGCTCTGCCCGGCTGACCTCGGGTACGCGGCGATCACCACGGTGAATCTCGGTGTGAAGTCGTATCGCGAGGGGAAGGCGTTCTACTTCGACAAGGAGAACGGCGAGCCCTGCGAGGCCGACGGCGCCTGGGCCGCTCGCTGGGAGGAGCGCAGCCACCTCCGCGGCAAGCCGAACCAGGTCCACGGCTGGAAGGCCGGGACCGAGGGCTCGCTCCTTGAGCCGCCGGGCTACCAGAAGCTCGAAGGCCCCTGGATCGACGGCAAGGACCCCGCCACCGCCTGACACCGGCGGTCGGCCGAGAGACGTTTCCACAACACGACCCGGGTCGTCCTTGCGACGGCCCGGGTCGTGCCATTTCCTCATCGCCAGCTCGCCTTCACGCCGTCGGCACCTCGGGTTCTTGCGCCTTCGAACGAGACTTCCGGGTGCGCGCCCGGGCTCCGATCGCATACAGGAGCGCGTAGAGTTCGTCCAGAACGGCGACGCAATCGGTCTGGCCGGCTCGCCAGAGATCGAGGCGGCTCATCCGAATCGCCGTGATCGCGTAGAAGAACTCTTCCCCGAGCTTCGCGGGCGATCGAGGAATCGTCCGGGCAGACGGTATCCATCTCCACCTCGGAAGGAGCTTCTTCAGCTCGCGAATCAGCCGATTCAACAACGCGAGTGGGATTCGGTCCTCTGGAGGCGGCAGATATTTCTCGGGGACGAATCGCTGGAGGAAGGCGAGAACTCTTGCGGACCGAATGAGGAAGACGACCCACCGGAACTCGTCGATCGAGAGGATCGGCGATGGCTGAGGCGCGGGTGTCCCGGAGCCGTTGCGACCAGGCTGGATCGCGGCTTGTCCGCGGTTCTGGGGATCCGGACCGACCATCAGGGCCTACCTCCAACCGCTTGATGCAGGGACGGCCCGACGCTTCGCAACCCGTGACGCGAGGTGGCACGTCGGCCAGGTTCTCAGACTAGCGGGCCGGTCTCCTCGGTGCAATCGCCGGGCCCGTGAAGCGGAATCGGGACGATTCCCGTTTTGCCAGACCCGGCGCTTGACCGGCGAAACGCAATGTGATGCACTCGGCACGACTGACAAGCCGGAACACACCGCTCCGAAGGGTTCTCCTCATGCGTAATCGACTCGGACGCCAGGTGGCCGCATTGATCCTTTGGATCGCCCTCTCCGCCGTTGGTCAGGTCCGGGCCGAGGACTGGGGTGCCTACGCGATCGTTCCGGCCAGCGCGACGAATCTGACCCTCGAGGTCGTCGGTGCGGGCTCGACCGAGGGCGCCGGCGTCTCGATCGGCCGGCCGAACGGCTCCCCGTCGCAGAAGTGGACCATCACTCCGAAGGAGGGAGACGCTTACGTCATCCGGCCCGTTCCTGCCGCTGGACTGGTCCTCGCGGCTGCGAAGGGGGGCACGAGGATGGGAACGCCGATTGTCCTGGAGGCCGACCGTGGCGAGCCCTGGCAGCGCTGGTCGCTCTCCAGGAATGAGGATGGGTCGTATGGCCTGATCCCGGCGCACGTCCGGGGGATGGGTCTCGACCACCTTGGCGGCGATCCGAGGCCCGGCGCGAAGATTGATCTCTGGGAAAACCGCCCCGGCGACCGGCATTTACACTGGTTTGTCCGGCCGCTCGCGGGGTCGCCCTCGGTGGCGGTTGGCGGCGTTCCCGAGAGTCCGCCGAGCCCTTACACACCGCCGGAACTCAGGCCGGGAGAACTCAGGCCCGGGCGGGTCGAGGCGTTCACGTTCGCGACCAGTACCATTTATCCCGGTACGACCCGACAGGTTCACGTCTTCATCCCGGCCCAGTACGACGGCTCGAAGCCCGCCTGCGTCTTGGTCAAGTTTGACGGCTACAATCCGGCCGAGAAGCCTCTTCTCGAAGCGATGATCGCCGCTGGCGAGTTGCCCGTTACGGTGGGCGTCTTCGTCCGCCCCGGCGATCTGCCCTCGCCGGTCAAGGGGACGATCGGCCGGCGCAATCGATGCTTCGAGTACGACGCCGTCGGCGAGGCCAACGCCCGGTTCCTGGTCGAGGAGATCCTGCCCGAGGTCGGCCGTCGGTTCGACCTGAAGCTCTCGGCCAGCGGCAACGATCGCTCGATCGCTGGCGGGAGCAGCGGCGGGATCGCCGCGTTCAATGCGGCCTTTGTGCGTCCCGACCTGTTCAGCCGGGTCTACGCCAACAGCGGGAGCTTCGTCGCCTTCCGCGGCGGCCACGAGTTCCCAACGCTCGTCCGGAAGTTCGAACCCAGGCCGATCCGCGCCTATTTGACCACCGGGATGCGCGACATGGAGAACGCCGCCGGAGACTGGTTCCTCCTCGACCTCGAAATGGACAAGGCACTCAAATTTTCGGGGTATGATTACCAGTTCAGGGTGATCAATGGTGGGCACGTCGCCGGGTATTACGACCACTTCCGCGAGGCGATGGCCTATCTCTGGAAGGACTGGCCGAGGCCCATCGAGCCCGGTCCGGGTGCGCCGAGGGTCCGCGACCTGATCTTCCCCGGCGAGCCCTGGCGGCTCGTCGCCGAAGGGCTCCGCGACGTCCGCGCCGGCGCCAGCAACGAGCGGGGCGAGGTTGTCTTTGTCGACCCGTCGGCCCATGCGATCCGGAAGATGGATGTGGACGGTTTGATCTCGGAATTTCTCCCGGACGCCAGCCAGGCCGACGGCCTTTCGTTCGGGCCCCGGGGCGAGCTGTATGCGGTCTCCGGCCGGACCGGCCAGGTTCTCCGTTTCGAGGGAGCGGGGTCGAAGTCGAGCGTGGTGGCCGACGGACTGTTTGCCCGCCACGTGCTGGCAAGGCCCGAGGGGGGGCTCTTCGTCGCCGGTCGCGAGTCGGGCGAGGACCACGATTCGGTCTGGTTCGTCAAGGAGGGGGTCAAGAGGCGGGTCGACTCAGCCCCGAGGTCCGCCCGTGGGCTGGCCTACCGCCCCGACCGATGGCTCCTCGCGGTGGCCGACGGCCGGTCGAAGTGGGCGTATAGCTACCGGATTCAGCCCGATGGCTCGCTCACCGACCGCGAGCGGTTCTTCTGGCTGCACGTCCCCGACTGGGAGGACGACGCGGGCGCTGAGGGGATCTGCTACGCGAGAGAAGGACAACTTCTAATCGCGACCCGCTTCGGCATTCAGTCGTGTGCCGACGACGGCCCGAGCCAGGTCATCCTGCCGTTGCCTGGCCGTTCGAGACCGCTCGGGCTTTGCTTCGGCGGTCGCGACCACGAGATCCTCTACGCCTTCTGCGGCGACCGGATTTACCGACGCAAGCTGAAGGTCCACGGAATCGTCGCCTCGACGCCGATCACGCCCGTCCGCGGGACGCCGCTTTGAGGTTGTACGAGAAGCCCGAACCCGCGGCGTGGGGGTTGGGGGGGCAAATCCGTCGGTTTTCTCTGTGGGAGCCGGTTCCAGCCGACGATGGGCGTGGCAGGATGAGCTTCGTCCGGGTCGGTGCGCTGGGGCTCCGTTGGGAGGATCCGGGGCGTGCCCTCGAATCGTCCCAAAAATGCCTCGACGGTTCGGAGGCGCTGGCCGTGGCCAATCCCTCCAGCGCCGGGGCGA
>DAHZZC010000115.1 GCA_027435495.1 Planctomycetales bacterium | reverse complement strand
GTCTCGTCGTCGAGCTCGCGGGCGGGCAGGCCGAACCGCTTGCGCAAGTTGACGATCGGGATCACCGACCCGCGCAGGTTGATCAGGCCCTCGATGAAGTCGGGCACCTGCGGGATGCGGGTGATCGGCTTCATGAGGATGATTTCCTGGATGCGCGTGATCGCGAGGGCGTAATCCTCCTCATCGAGCCGGAAGCCGACGACCTGGACGATCGGGCTCTCCCCGCGGCGGCCGTGGCCGGTCGAATCGAGATGACCCTGAGCCGGCGCGGGGCCAGCGGTGGCGAAGGCACTGATACTCTCGGCGCGAGGCCCGTCGAACATGGGTGCGAATCCTGGTGCGTGCGGCGAAAGCCACGGAAAAGCAGACGGGTGGCGCCGGTCGCCCGGCGGCCGTCGGGATCGAATGCGGGCGCACCGCCAGCGATCAGGACTAGCCTATCGCCTCCTGTCTATCCGATCCTGATATCTTACAGCGCAATCGGTGAGCGTGTCGCCGGGTGGCGATGGAATTTCGGGGTGGGTGGTCTCGGATGATGGATCGGCTGGCGCGCCGGCGATGCCGGACGTTATGATGGAAGAGACACTGTTCGGGGCACCGTCGCGGACGGCCGCGGCCCGACCATGGTCGGGGGGATTGCGATGAGAATCGACCGGCTGGAACTCCGAAACTTCAAGAAGTTCGCCGCGCTCGATCTGGACCTCCATCCGCGGTTCAATCTGCTGATCGGCGAGAACGGCTCCGGGAAAAACGAGCGTCCTGGATGCCCTGGCGGTTGCACTCGGTGTCTGGCTGATCGATCCGCCGGATTCGACCCTCGTTAACAGCCGGCGCGACATCGATCCCTCCGAGATCCGACTCGAGGGCCGCCAGCATGGCGATCGCGTTCTGTTCACCGAGGCCGGCGGCGTGTCGGTGAAGGCTCGTGGAGAGATCGTCGGCCACGGTGATCTCGAATGGGAGCGTCGCATCGATCCCGGTAAGAAAAAGGGCTCCAACTCCGGGGCGAAACGGGCGCTCGAGGTCATCCTGGAGGCTTATGAGCGCGCCGAGGGCGCCGAGAAGATCCTTCTCCCCGTCATCGCCTATTACGGAGCGGGTCGCGCCTGGCTGCCCGATCGCGAACGATCGAAAGCACTCTGGGATCCGATCGAGGCCGCGCGTCGATGGGCGGCCTTCTATGATTGCCTGAACGACCGCATCCGGATTCGGGATCTGGGTCTATGGTTTCAGCGTGAGGCCATCGCGGCGGCGAATCGCGAGGGCCGATTCCGTCCTGGATTCGAGATCGTGCGAAGGGCGATCCTGCGATGTGTCCCGGGTGCCGATGCGATGTGGTTCGATGGCGACCTGGGCGAGGTTGTCCTTTCGATTCAGGGTCAGGCACAACCCTTTTCCAACCTGAGCGCCGGCCAGCGGACGATGATGGCCCTCGCGGCCGACCTGGCCATCAAGATCGTGACCCAGAATAACGACTGGGTTCCGGCGGAGGATCTGTCCTCGGCGAACGGCGACTTGCCCGAGGTGCTGGCCATCACTCCCGGGGTCGTCCTGATTGATGAACTGGACGTGCATCTCCATCCCCGATGGCAGCGCCGGGTCGTCAGCGATCTGAAGGCAACCTTTCCGTCGGTCCAGTTCGTCTGCACGACGCACTCGCCCCAGATCATCGGAGAGGTCGCGCCCGATGAGATTCGGATGCTCGACGAGGACTCCCTCGGCCGCCATCCCGACCAGTCCTTCGGACTCGACTCCAATGCGATCCTGGAGGACATCCAGGGCGCCTCGGCTCGCGATTCGGAAGTCTCGGCAGCGATTGAAACTGTCGAGGAGGCGCTGGAAGAGGGCGACCTCGATCAGGCCCGGGATCGCCTCGGCGCCCTGAAGACGCGACTCCACGGCGAGACTCGCGACACGGTCCGCCTCGAAGCGACGATCAACAATCTCGAGGCCCTGGCCGATGAGGTCGATTGAGCCCATGCCCGAGCCGGCGCGCTACACGACCTGGCGTGCCGCTTCGAAGGCCGACATCAATTATGGCTACGACCTGATTCCCGGCGATCTGAAGTCGGAGATCAGGCAGGCTCTGATCGACGAGCAACGGGGGCTCTGCGCTTACACCGGGATGAAGATCGACGCGGATCGATCCCATATCGAGCACATGCTGCCCCAGGCCCATTGCCGGGCGGGGGAGGACGTCGACGATCGCAACATGGTCGCCTGTTATCCCGCGCCGGGCGCGGCCCACGTGCCATTTGGGGCGATTCGCAAGGCGAATTGGCCCTCCCCCGCCGATCGGCGATCGACGCGACGCTGAAGAATCTCGACATTCCCCGGGCGCGAAGAAGACTGGCCACCCTGGAGCGAGTCGAAGAGTCGGGCCGACACCTCGAACCCTTCTGCTTCGTCCTGAAGCAGGCCCTCCACAAGCACATCCAGCGACTCGAATTCATCAGGGAGACGAAGAAGTCTTAAAAACGCGAGGGTCCTCAACCGGCCTCGCCGCGATCCAGCCCGAGTGCCGTCCGGATCGCCGAGAGGCTGGTTAGCGGGCGGGTGCGGACGAGCCAGGCGTCGAACGTCGGATCGCCGCAACGCTCAGCGCGGAACCGACCCATTGCCATCATCGCGCGCCATTCCGAGTCCTCGATGACCGCGTGACCGCCCCCCTGCTCCGCCAGCTTTGCGAGCTGGCCCGTTACCGGCGATTTCACGCTCGCCGGGAACCCCGACGATCGCAGGATCACCGCCGGCAGGCCGTCGGCCCGGTCGATCACCTCGCCGATCTGACGCCCGAGCGCCCCGCCCTGCGCCGCCTTGTTGCAGATCGCGACCAGCCTCCGATCGATCGCGTCCATGTCGCCGTTGACGGTCTCCTGCCGCTCGACCTCGACGAACCGGCCGTTGGCTCCCGCCTCGACGTGAACCCTCTCGCCCAGCTCGGCCCCGCAGAGCTCGATCGCATCGGCCAGGATCGCCGCCAGCTCGGCGTCGTCCGTCGGCACCACCAGCGCCCCCGATCGCGACTTGTCCCACTCCTGCTCGAGCGCCGCGATTCGACGGTCCAGCTCGTGCGCCGCCTCGCTCGCAACGTCCGCCCGATCGATCGACGAGGGCGGGACGAGCCGGCCAGCCGCAATGCAGGCTTCCCGGTAGCGCCGGACCTCGTCGAGGACGTCGCGCGCTCCCAGGCCGATCAGCCTCCGGATCAATTCGTCGGGGATCGGGTACGTCGGTTCGGCCTCCATCGGCGCGACTCCCGCCGATCGGTTGAGCATTGCCAGCCGACGACTGATCAGCGCGACGACCTGCTCGCGGTCGCAGGCCGAGGGGAGCTCGACCGGTCCGGGCGCTGGCGTCACCCGGCGCGTGATGGGCTGTGTCAGGTGCCGCTTCACCTCGTCGAAGAAGTCTTCCAGGCACGAGATCACCACGACCGCCGTTGGCAGTCGGCTCGTCAGGTCGCAGAGAGTCGCCAGTACCCGGCGGAACTGGGCTGGCGCCTCCGCCTCGTCGAACATGTCTTCCAGTTGATCGACGCAGATCACCAGCGGGACGCCCTCGACCGCTCCGATCAGCTCGCCAAGCCGCTGGAGCATCCACTGCGAGGCCGACGCGTAAACCCTCGGCACGATCCCGCCGAGGTCCTCCCGATCGCGCGGCGAAAGGTCCTCGCAACGCAGGTATCTCAGCAGGATCGCCTTCACCCTCGCCCCGGCAGTCTGAAGGAGCAGGATGGCCTGAACCAGGTCGTAATCGATGGTCGCGAACCGGGGATTCATCGCGATCTGGTCGGCCAGTTCGCGGACGACCTCGAAGGCGTCGCCCCCGGCCTCGCGCAGGCGATCGACCGCGTCGGTGCCGGCCGAGCGTGCCAGCGCCTGGGAGAGCCGCGTCAGCCCCGAGTCGTGCGACCGCGCCTCGTCATACGGCCGTTCAAGCGATTCGATCAGGTTCGCGAGAACATATCCACTGGGATCGTCGCGGAACGCCGTCATCTGCATGTAGCCGACGTATCCGCGATCGGCCGCATGCAGCTCGTTCCGGAAGGCGCGCAGCAGGTGCGTCTTGCCCGTACCGGCCTCACCGAGAATCAGGAGGATGCGTCCGGTGGCGCCGCCCTGAGCGGCGCGAGCGACCATCGCCCGGAGCCGGGCGCGGGCATCTCGGTGGATGGCCTCGACATCGGACGGATCGGACTGCCAGACCTGGCTCGCATAGGCGACGCCGTGGAACGGGTCGGGCCAATCCGGCGAACAGAATGCCGAGAGCCGGACGTTGCCCTCGGGGGCGGTCGGCTGCGGGGCTCGCGCCTCGTTTCGGGTCGCGGTTGGCATGGCAGGATTCCCTCGGATATTCACCACAGAGGACACAAAGAGCACAGAGCCGCATGAATGGAGAGGTCTGACCGACCCTCGGCCTTTACCTCTGAGTTTTGAGAGGTCTGACCGACCCTCGGTCTTTCCCTCTGAGTTTTGAGAGGTCTGACCGACCCTCGGTCTTTCCCTCTGTGTTCTCTGTGTCCTCTGTGGTGAATCAATTCTTATAAACGAATAAAATGAAAAGTTGCGCCGAGATGCCCGACCTCCGATCGCCGGAGGTCATCCGGATCCATTGTCTGGACCAGATCGGCGCGGGCGAGGTCGATCAGGCGGAGGTTATTGGCCTCGGCGAGCGCCTGCTTGAAGGTGTCGAGATCGATCCCGGCGAACTCGGGCTCGGATCGGAGCCGGTCCCAGACGTGGGCGATGAAGACCTTGCGATCGCCGTGGCGGCCGGTCGGGCAGTCGCGGGCGGCGGCCTTCGCCCGATCGGCGATTTCCGCCGGGTTGAGCGACGGCGGTTCGGGAGCGTGCGCCGGCGGAGGCTCGTCGGCAGTTGGGGCGCCCGGCTCGATCCGGCCGCGGACGATCGCGTCGCGGAGGGTTTTGCCGTCGTCGCGACCGGCGCCGGCGCCACGGGCGGCGAGGCGAGCGGCGGCCTTGCGGAAGTCGGCGGCCCGTCCGTCGCCCAGCGCCCGGGCGAGGATCGCCGACTTCACCGCCTTCACGTCAAATTTCCGCGACTCTCCCTCAAAACCGATCAGCTTCCAGGCGAGGGCGTCGATGGCCTCATCGAGCTTGGGGACCTCGGCGGTCGGCAGGTCGAACAGGCGACGGAGCAGGACAGCGCGAACGACTGGGTCGGAAGACATCGCCTTG
>DAHZZC010000114.1 GCA_027435495.1 Planctomycetales bacterium | reverse complement strand
CGGTCGAAGATCACGATCGTGTCGTTGACCGAGAACCCGATCAGAGTGAGGAAGGCCGCGACGATCGGCAGGTCGATCTTGAACTGATCGATCTGGAGGAGCTGGCCCACTCCGGGGATGAGCGCCAGCCAGTAGCTCACGGCGATGGCGCCCAACGTGATGAGGACGTCGTGGACGACGGCCAGGACCGCTGCGAACCCGTAGGTGAACGAGTGGAATCGCCACCAGAGGTACGCGATGATGATCAGCCAGCTCGCGACGGTCGCGATGATGGCGAGGGTCTGCGTCTCGCCGGCGACCGTCCCGCCGAACGTTGCAAGCCGCTCGAAGAGCAGGTCGCGATTGTTCGCCAGCGAGTCGGCCAGCTTGACGAGCTGGGCCTTCGCCACGTCGGGCTCCAGGTTGGTTCGCAGGATCAGGTTTGTCCCACCACTGGCAGCCGACGCTGAGGTGGCTGCGATCGCGGACGCCTGGGGAGCATCCTTGATCTCGAACCTCGACTGGGGATTGGTGATCCCGGCCGCTTCGAGAACCTTGACGAACTCGGCCGATACCGCGAGCGGCGGCGACTGCGCGCTGTTGAACGCGGTGGTGTTAAACTTCAGATCGTACTCTCGCCCACCGGCGAACCGGTCGGGCACGGCCGCCGGATCGACAGCCTTCGGCGCCGGCGGGATCGGACGGCCCTCGCCGTGGGTCATCTCCACCCGTGCCAGACTCGAGCCGAACGCCTCGAGGATCTTGTTCTTGACGTCCTCCGGCTTGTCGTTGGTCGTCCGGATGTTGAACCGTGAGAGGCGGGTATCGTCGCTCACGCGGAGGCTTTCGACCGTGACGTCGGGCAGTTCGCGGGCCTTCTCGCGGACGAACTCGGCCCGTCGCGAGTCGGTCAGCGCCTTGACCGTCGGGTCGGTTTCATTCAGTCGGATCGTCACCAGGGTTCCGCCGGTGAAGTCGATGTTAAACATCCCCTGCCCGCGGATGCCAGTCGCAATCAGCCCGAGGACGATCAGGACCACGGAGCCGGCCATGCAGTAGTAGCGCGGGCCGATGAAGTCGATGTTGGTCCTGTCCATCATTTTCAACATCTTGATGTTCTTCAGCCATCCGCGCGAGTACGCGAATTCGAAGATCACCCGCGACATGAAGACGGCCGTGAACAGGTTCCAGGCCATCCCGATCATCATGGTCAGCGCGAAGCCCTTCACCTCTTCGGTGCCGACCAGGTAGAGGACGACGGCGGCGAGGAAGTTGGTTACGTGCGAGTCGAAGATTGTGACCCAGGCCCGGTTGAACCCGTTCCGGATCTGTTGCGAGAGGCTGGCGCCCCGCTCTTTCTCCTCGCGCATGCGCTCGAAGACCAGCACGTTGGCATCCACGGCCATACCGATGGTCAGTGCCAGTCCGGCGAGACCGGGCAGCGAGAAGGTCGCCTGGATGAACGCCATCGAGCCAATCAGCAGGATCATGTTCACGACCAGCGCCACCACCGCGACGACGCCCGCGAACCGGTAGTACGCCAGCATGAAGATCGGGACGACCAGCATTGAGACCCAGATGGCCCGGATGCCCTTGGCGATCGTGTCCTCGCCGAGCGTCGGGCCGACCTTTTCTTCCTGGAGCGGAGTCGGGTCGAGACTGGCCGGCAGGCTTCCTGCGCGCAGGACCTGTACCAGGTGTTCGACCTCCTTCGACTTGAATCCCTGTGGTCCGCCCTCGATGATCCCCGAATCGCGAATCTCCGAGTTGATCGCCGGCGCCGACATCACGACGTTATCGAGGATGATCGCAAGCTGATAACGGAAAGCGCCACCTTCCTCGGGGAGGTGGTGAAAGGTCAGCTTGCCGAATCGCGAGGCACCCCGGCGGTCGAACTCGAACCGGACGGCCGGCTGCATCTTGTCGTCGATGTCCGGCTTCACCTGGCGGAGGTACTTGCCGGTGACCTCCTGCCCATCGCGATCCTTGTTGCAAAGGATCCAGGTCTCGACCCGTCCGGCCGCCACCTTCTCCTCGCGGATGATCGGGTCGTCTGGTCCAGGATTACTCGGGTCGCGAACCCGGATCTGGCTGGGGTTGTAATCAATCCGGTACGAATCGACCGAGGCGAGCGTGGTCGGGCGGTCGAGGTTGAGGAAGTTCCGGCCGTTCTGGTGGATGCGGATCCGATCCGAGTCCTCCTTGCCCGCCGAATCCTTGCCGATCAGAAGGACCTCGATTCCGTCGTAGATATCCTTCCGCCAGTCCTGTCTCGGATCCTCGAGAACCTTCTCCTTGATGGTGGGATTGGTCCCCGTGGAGATCTCACCGAGCCGGGCCCACTTGTAGCGGGCGGGCGGGCGTGAGAGTCCGTCGGGTGCCATGGCGCGGTCGATCACGTCACTGTCGTGCTTGCGGTTCGCCAGGATGCGGAACTCCAGCGCCCCGACGTCGACCAGCATCCGCTTGACGTCCTCGACCTCCTCATTGCTGGCCTGCGGAAGGATGATCTCGATCCGCTGCGAGCCGATCTGGCGGATCGGGATTTCCTTGACACCCTCGGGATCCGCCCGCTTCTTCAGCGCCGAAACGAGCTCCTCCATCTTGAAGCCTGGCGGCAGGCTCTTGACGTCGACCTGGTAGACGAGGATCGTCCCGCCCGAGAGGTCGATCCCCAGTTTCAGCTTCTTATCGGGCGGCCAGACCGCGTAGATCCCCGCGAGGGTAAACGCCGCGATCAGCGCGAATCTCCACGTGAAGTCCTTCATCCTCGTCCCCTCCTGCCCGGCGATGCGGCGCGGGCGGCACCCTGGACCGGCCCCCGGAGCGACCGTCGTTGAGCGGATCTCCCGAAATCAAGGCCAGACGCCCTCTCCGGGGGCGCCGGGCCGGCCGGGGTCGGCCTACGATTCGGCCGGTTTCTCGCCGCCGGGCTCCAGCACGCGCGCCACGCTCGAGCGGGCGAACTTCACCCGAATCCCCTTCTCGTCATCGATCCGAAGCACGACCGTGTCCGAGGCCGTGTCGACCGACGAGACCGTCCCGTAGATCCCGCCTGACGTCACCACCTTGTCGTTTTTCTTGATCGCGTCGATCATCTCGCGACGCTTCTGCTCCTGCTTCCGCTGCGGCCGGAGGACCATGAAATAAAAGAGGCCCACGAAGCCAGCGATGTAGATCGGGAGCATCGCGGCACCGGAGTTATCCTGCTGGGCGAGCAGCGGCGAAAGAACGACCGGCCATTCAAATCTCATCGAAGATCCATCAAGCCCGAAGGCTCGTCCAAACGTGACTGGAGAGTCATCCGACAGGCCGCCATGGCGCGTCCGGGACTGCGATCCGAGGCCCTGCCGCATCTCCTTTGCAATCTAACGACTAGGGCCCCAAAGCTTCAAGGATCTGCAATCGTAACGGGACGAATCGCCCCTCCGAAATCGCCTCGCGAATCCGACGCGTCAGCCGGTGGAGATAGGCCAGATTGTGAATCGAGGCCAGTATCGGTCCCAGCATCTCACCCGCCAGGAACAGATGCCGAAGGTACGACCGGCTGAACTTCCGGCAGGCCAGGCAGTCACAGCCCTCCTCCAGCGGACGGAAGTCCATCCGATGACAGGCGTTACGCAGCTTCACCGGCCCGGCGTCCGTGAAGCACGTCGCATTCCGGCCATTCCGGGTTGGCATCACGCAGTCAAACATGTCTATCCCGGTGGCGACGGCGTCGAGGATATCCTGCGGGCGGCCGACGCCCATCAAGTAGCGGGGTCGATCCTCGGGGAGCAGGTGCGTGGAGGCGGCGAGGGCCCGGCGGACCTCGTCGCGACCTTCGCCGACGCTCACTCCGCCGACGGCGTAGCCGTCGAAGTCCATCGCTAGCAGGGCCTCGGCGCACTCGGCGCGGAGGTCGGCGTGGGCGCCTCCCTGAACGATTCCGAAGAGGGCCTGATCGGCGCGGGTGTGGGCGTCCTTGCAACGCCTGGCCCAGCCGATGGTCCGGCGGACGGCCTCGGCGATCGCGGATCGCTCGGCCGGGAGGGCGGGACAGTGATCGAGACACATCGCGACGTCGGCCCCGAGTGCCTCCTGGATCGCGACGGCGCGCTCCGGGGTCAGTTCCAGTTTTCGGCCGTCGATGTGCGATCGAAACGTCACACCGGTGTCGGTGATCTTGTTCCGGGCGGCGAGGC
>DAHZZC010000113.1 GCA_027435495.1 Planctomycetales bacterium | reverse complement strand
GGATGATGTGAGTCGTCTCCGCCTCACTCGAAAAACCGGCGGACAAGGACCGCGAACCCGGGCGGAATCTCCGGGATCGTCAATTTTTCGTCCAGTCGAAGCCGGAGGGGCGGCCAGAAATCCATCCGCCCGCCTCCCTCGATTCTCAATAGAACCCGCTGACGGAGAAGTTGAAGTACTGGACCTTGTCGCCGTAGGCGTGCATGACGGGGAAGGCCAGGTCAAACTCGAACGGCATCGGGCCCATCATCGGAAGGTGGACCTTCAACCCGGTCCCGATCGAGACGCGCATGTCGCTAAGCTGGTAATTCCCGGTGACGGTGCCGAAGTCGGTGAAGAGGATCTGACTGAGAGTGTCGCGGGCCGTCCAGGGGAACTGGTACTCGACCGAGCCGACGGCCATCATCACGCCACCGGTCGGAACGCCGAAGGCGTGCGGGCTGACCGACCGGTACTGGAAGCCGCGGAGGCTCCCAAAGTTACCCGTATAGAACCGCTCGTAGACCGGCGTCGATTCGGTTGCCACGCCGAAATGGCCGCGAACCGTGAAGAACTGCGTCCCGGTCCCGTCCGGGCGCTGGAAGACCGGGAAGTACATCCGGCCCTCAGCGTCGAACTTCGTGAACGTGAACGAGCCGAAGCCCTGCTCGACCGAGAAATTCGCGTACTGCCCCTTCGTCGGCATGGTCGGGTTGTTCCGGTTGTCGATCCGGAAGCTCGGCATGAGCGCGTAGAGCTGCGTGTAGCCGCTCGCCGCCAGGTAATCCGCCGGCGCTGGGGTCTGGTAGCCGAAGAAGTCGACGTCCTCGGCCCAGGCCGAGAGGCTCGCATAGGTCATGGTCCCCACTTGCCGTCCGAGAGTCACCCGGCCGCCGCCCCGCTGCTCGAACCAGTTCGGATAGAGACGCTGGAAGACGTAGCCCGAGACCGAGCCCCCGATCGGGAGGTCGAACAGGTACGGATCGCGGATCGAGACCTGCATCGAATTGATCAGGGTGCCGGCCATCAGGTAGAGGCTGAACTCCTGCCCGCCGCCGCGGAAAGCCTTGCTGTTGACGATGTCGCTCCAGCTCTTCGGCGGATTGAACAGGTCGAAGTTCTTCTCCATGATCGAGATCGTCCCCATCAGCCCTTGGAAGCTGTTGGCGCCGACGCTGATCATGAACCGGCCGGTGGGTGCCTCCTCGACCGAGGTCACCACGTCGGCATACGATCGGTTGCGGAACGGGTCGTTGCGGTCGGGGCCGACGTCGGTGGCGTCCATGCCCGGAATGCTGGGGAACGACCCCTTGGGTTCGCCGGAACCGACCGGAGGCGGACTGCCAGGCCCTTGAGTACCCGGGGCCATCGGCCCTCCGGTCACGTCGGCGGGCGGCTCGGGCACCGTGATCGGCGGGAGGCTATCCAGCGGCGGGGCGTCGGCCGGCGGACTGTCCGCCGGTGGGCTGAAGGGATTGTCGCCCAGCAGTCCCCCCGGCACCGTGGCGCCGGCACCCGCGCCGACCCGGCCGCCCGGCGACATCGGCAGTGGGTCGGGCACCGGGATACCTTGCGTCGGACCGTCGGAAGGTGTCGACGGCTCCTGCATCCGGGCCTGCGTCACCGAGTCATCCTGCATCCGAGGGCCGGGAGCGGCCCCGGTCACGGTCAACTGGTCGAGCTGTGGGAGCACCTGGTCGCCATAGGGCTGGTCATGCGGACGCTTCGAGTTCGGCACGATGTCGACCCGGATCTGCTTCTCCTTCTTCTCGGGGTCGTTCGTGAAGTACCCGAGCGACGCCAGGCGTCGCTTGAAGATGTCGATTCGGGTCCGGTCGAGCACCTCGCCGGGGAGCAATCCGGCCTGCACCGCTTCTCGACGGATCACCTTCTCCCGCGTTCGATCGTTCCCCTTGATGTCGAGCCGGCCCATCAGGTACGGCTCGCCCTCGTAGATCTTGTAGAGCAGATCCACCACGCCAAGCTGGTTGGTGAACCTCGGCTCGACCCCCACGTCGGCGTCGATGCAGCCGATCTCGTGGTACTTGAGGAGGATCCGGTTCTTGTCAGCCTCACGCATTCCCAGCAGGTAGGGCTTGTTCGAGTGCAGCTCCAGGTCGGCCATCAACGCGGGGGTCTTGAGCTTCTCGTTCCCCTCGAGGATCACCTTGCGGACCGAGTACCGGGGCCCCTCGTGGATCACGTACGTCACCCGCTTCTCGCCGGGATTGTCGCCGGACCGCGTCACCGGGGTCACCTGCGCCTCGAAGTAGCCGAGGCCCTGGTAATACTCCAGGAGCTTCTGCTTGTCCTCGTCGAGGATGCCCTCCTGATACTTGCCGAAGAGGCCAAAGAGGAGCGAGGGGCGGGTGACGATGTGGGTGTGGAGCGTCGCCGAGCTGATCGCCTGGTTACCGACGAACGCGATGCTCGAGACCTTCGCCTTGTCCCCCTCGAAGATCTGCATCACGACCTTGGTATCGCCGGGGTTGCCTCCCTCGATCAGCTCGACCTCGGCGAGGTCGTAGCCTTTTTCCTTGTAGAGCCGGTAGATCTGGTGGACGGCGTTTCGGGTCCGCATGTAGTCGGCGCGTTCGCCGACCTTCAACCCGGTGGTATCCTGGATCTCCCGGAGCTTGATCTTCCGGAGGCCGCGGAACTCGACCTTCGTCAGCACCGGCATCTCGCGGACCGAGAAGATCAGAGCATACTTGCCGCTCTTGGGCGGCGACTCGTCGAAATAGGCTTCGACCTGAGAGAACCAGTTGGTCGACATCAGGCTCTTGACGTCGGCGTCGATCTTCCCGGGATCGAAGGCCTCACCGGCCTTGCTGAGCAGGCGAGTCCTCATCTTCTCGGGCGGGATGGAGTGATTCCCCTCGAAGCGGATCTCGGAGATCGGTCCCTCGGGCAGGTGGCCCTGCGCGAGAGAGCGCGGAGGCACGGCCAGCACCAGGAACGTCGCCGCGAAGGCCGCCAGGCCGAGCACCCGACGGGCCCTCGTCGAGGACCGCGACGCGGTCGCGGTCGCCGTCCCGCCCATCGCCGGCGCACCGGCGTCGGGCCGGGGAGCGATCGAGGCGCCCGGCATCCTTCGGCTTCGACCCGCTGCCGCCTTCCCTGGCGCCTGCGGGGTCCGGATCTCGTCAGATCTCATGAGCGATCGTTTCCTGACCGACAGCAATCGGGAGCCGCGCGGGCGTCGTCCTGCCCGCCCCGCGCAGCCGCCATGCCCGGCGACGCGACGGCAAGCCGTCCAGCGGCGCAGGGGCCCATCGTCTCGCGGCGTCCGCCAACCCCGATCCGACCCGCCGCCCTCCGGCGGTCGAGTCACTCTCTCGCGGGGTCCGGGGGCGCGACGCCAGCGCCCGTTCCATCCCTTCCGAAATCCGACCGGATTTTCTCTGCGGCCAACGCGAGCACCCATCCCAAAGCCGCCGAGACCGAGGCCATCCCTGGCCCGGCACCAGCGCGGCCCGCGCGCCGCCGTCTTCCAACGATATGACCTGGGCGGACCTTCTACCCGAGTCGTCTCGATCCCGCAACCCCGGAAGACCCAATCCCATTCAACTCGCCGGGGCCGACAGCCGACATCCGATCGAGCCAATCAGACCCCCGCCTCCCGTTCGGCGGCCTCTGAGCGCAACCAGGCGTCGGCCTCGGCGAAGACCTGGCGGATCTTGCTGTGATAGAGCAAGGCGCTGATCTGCTCGAACGTCCCCCAGTGGTGCCAGTGCCCGGCCGTGTCCTCGACGTGCTCCATCGACCGGGCCAGCGAGGCATCGTCGTCAACCTCAACGAGGAAATAGGTCACCGTCTTGACGATCTTCCGCCCGCGCCGGATGTAGGTGTAGGTCAGCGTCCGCTCGAAGCCCTCGCGAAACCTCCAGTCGACCAGCGAGGTCTCCTCGCGGAACTCGCGCGCCGCCGCCTGCCGGGGCGACTCGCCCGGCTCGACACCCCCCTTGGGGAACTCCCACTTCGCCCGCGGGTTGCGGACCGTCGCCGAGTGGAGAACCAGATAGACCGGGGCCCGGCCATCTGTCCATCGGAACGGGATCACACCCGCGGATCGCTCGTGAAACGTGGTCATGACGTGGGACGACGCCGACGCGAAGACCCGCCACCGCCCTCGAAACCCCGACCGTCCGGACCCGACCCTCCGCCGCCAGACCCGCCCGCCCGATCGTCCGCCTCCTCCACGGCCGGCGCGACCAGACCCAGGACCGACCCAGGCTCAACCCGGTCGTCCTCCCGCCCGTGAATCCGTACCAGACGCCCCGTCACAGGCGCAGGAACATCGAAGGTCGCGGGGCCGGCCAGCACCTCCACCAGCCGCTCCCCCTCCCAGACCTCCTCACCAGGCGACGCGAACCAGTAGCTGACAACGATCGGGACGTCCGGCCCGGTCCCCAGGTCCGGCAGGATCACTGCCGCATGGCGCATGGTGGACCCCGCCTTTTTTGTCTTGTTCCGTCGATATCGATCGAAGCGATGACCCATCCGGTCCGCTCGATCACTTCATCTCACAGCTTATCCCCGCAGGCCGCCGACCGCCAGAGGATTGCTCGCTCAACCACCCCGGCCCATCACCACATCCCACGTCATCCTCAGCACAAATTCGTACGCATTACTCCAGCTATCCTCGCGGAAGAACTGCACGGGACGGCCCGGTGAACCCACAAACGGCCGGAGCACCCACCCCATCTGAATCCCCACGAAAATGTAAAGGACGATCCAGACACCAAGCATCCACCAGTGCGTTCTGTCCTTTCGGATGAGCGGACCGTACTCGCGGCGGAGGATGACCTGAGCACCCAGGCTCGCCACCGCGAACATCGCTCCGTTAAACAGGATCGCCGGCTGATACGAGGTGCCCGAGGCGTACCAAAAAGCGGTGAACGGTGAGAGCGAGGTGAGGATCACTGTCAGCCCCGCCTGGGTCGTCAGCAGGGCGCGGAGGACTCGGGGAAAATCGTCCCGGAGCCCCAGGAGCGTGTTCACCACGTAGAAACTTGGGACGCTCATCGCGAACGTCAGCATGATAAGGATCGGGACCTTCACCGCCGAGTAGAGGATCTGCCAGGGCCGGTCGCCGGCCAGACCGCCGAAGGTCCCCATCACGGCGCCGTACCACATCCCGAACCCGACGATCATCAGCGCGAGCGCCCCCATCGACGAGGCCCGCCCGCTCCCGATCAGATCCGCCTCGCCCCGGAGCAGAGCATCGGTCCGCCGGAACAGCCCAACCGGCATTGCCATCGGCTTGGCCTCCGGGGCCCCTCAGGAAAACAGGTTCCGGATCGCCTCAACGACGGCCAGGAAGAAGTTCGACTCGCGATGCCGGAACCAGGCGAACGGCAGGTTGGGATTGCCGATGAACGGCCGGAGCACCCACCCCATCTGCGCACCGACCAGCCCAAAGACAATCATCCAGAGTCGGAAGACCAACCGGACATGATTCGCAACCGCCCGATCCGGGACCGGCTGTAACGCCCCAGCCTCAACCCCCATCTCGGCTTCCGACCAGGCCTGGGTCGCCACGTTCATCCGGTGCAGCGTCTGGAGCAAGAACCGAAGTCCAAACGCCCCCGCCACCGCAAACACGGCCACGTTCAACAGCAACATGAACGGGTAGCTCGTCGTGCAGACCGAGAAAAACGCCACGATCGGCCCGAGCGAGGCCAGCACCGTCACATTCACCCCGAGCGAGGCCACCAGCAATCGGACCACCCCGACAAACGAAATCCGCGACCCCACCAATGCATTGAAAACATAAAGCGAGGGCAAGGTCACGACCAGCGTCAGGTAAATGACCAGCGGCACCTTCACCATGCTGGCGACCACCT
>DAHZZC010000112.1 GCA_027435495.1 Planctomycetales bacterium | reverse complement strand
CAGCCTCCAGCGCCGCCTGGACCTTCGGCCGGCGCGACCCGGGCGGGATGGCGGCGGTGCGGGCGTGCAACTCGTCCCAGGCTCCCGATTGAGAAAGTACATCGACGATCATCTCGTCGAGGGCCGGTCGAGCCCGCTGGGGGAGAGACTCGCGGGGGATCGCCAGCAGGATCGACCGCCAATCGAAGCCAGGCCCGGATGGCGGGCGGCTGGCGTCCCGGGCGAGATCGGCGGCGGCCGCATCGCGACACCACTGGAGCCGGCGATCCGCCGGAAGCCGACCGATCGTTTCGACGTCGGCCTCAGCCGGAGCGATCGCCTCGGCCGACCAGGTTGCGTGGGCGTCATCCCCCTGTCGCCAGTTGGACGGGGTGATCCGCTCGGGGCGAGCATCCGCCCTCGCCAGCCGGTAGAGCGGATCGCCCAGGTAGACGAGCCGCCAGGGTCGGCCCATTGGTTCCGATTCCCCCTGGCGGAGCGCCGCCGAGAGCGGGACGCCGCGTACCGCGAGGTCGACCGCCAGTCCTGGTAGACGAAACGCGATCAGGTAAGGCTCGTTGACGCTTCCGTAATAGACGAAGGCGCCCTGAGTGAGCCATCGTCCAGCGATCGTCGATGGGTCGGCGGGATCAGCGGCCGAGAAGCTGTGGATCATCACGGTCGCCAACGGAAGACCGGCAGGCAGGTCGGCCGGATGTCCGGGCCCGCCGGAGATCGTGAAATCGGTCGGGCTGCCGGTCGAGTTGAGCCAGAGGAAGCCGAAGCGATTCGAGGGGTCCATCACTCGGTCCCAGTTCGCCAGGTCGGCGCCCTGTCCGATGGCCATGACCACCGGTCCCGGCACCGCTCGCGCCCTCCCGAGGACCTGCGCCGCCGGAACGCCCGAATACCGAGACCGCTCGGAACCAGGCTCGTATGTATCCCAGACCATCGCCATCTCGGGCTGGAGGAACAGGGCTCCCATCGCGCGGGCCACGCTTGCCGGCGCGTCGCCGAGCAGCCGACCGGCGTACGCCCACCGCCGACGCGAGCGGGCCAGGCCGCTCGCGTCGGGCGCGCCCACAAGCACTCGCCCGATCAGATCGTCCATCGCCTGGATGCCCTGCGCGGGCGCCGGCTCGACACGATCGTCGTAGCGATAGGGCCAGTCTCCGGCGATCGTGAGGAAGTCGCAATCGTCGCCGAGACCCTCGTAACGGCCGACGACGCCCGCCGCCCGTGCCTCAACGTGACGGGCGAATTCCCACGCCTGGGGGAGCGTCAAAACGTCGCCGTAGCGAAAGGCCCGATGGGCTCCGTTGCCATCCAGGTCCCAGACCACCGGCTCGACCCGGAGCAGCGGCTGAAAATGCCCGGCAGCCAGCGCCACAGCACCAGCGAGCATCGGGCTATCGGGCGAACTGAGGACCAGAGCCGGCGGGGTTGGGCCAATCCCTCGCGGCGGAGAACCCGCGGGAGGCAGGTCCTGGTCGGGGATCGACGACGGCGACCAGGCCCGCGAAACGGCCAGGGCCGCCTCCGTCCAGCGATCCAGCAGCCCGGCCGTCGACGCCCGACGATCGCCTCTCGCCTCAAAACGGACGACCCGGGCCGGGCGAAAGGCGCGCAGGAACGGCAAGGTCCAGCCAGGCTCGTCGATCAGGATCGGAAAGTAGTGACGGTCGTCCCAGGCGGCGATGGCCTCGAAGAACGAGGGAACGTCGGGCACCAGGCAGACCTGATCGACGACCACTCGCCGCGATCCCATCCGTCCTACCCACGACCCGGCCGCCTCGCGAAGCGGGGCCAGCCGAGGATCAGCGACCGAGAACGGAACCTGCGAGAGCCGACGGGCCGACCAGCGGCGATCACCCGACATCGCCTGGCTTTCCGACCGACGAGAATCCCTCCAGACCGTCGCGAAGAGCCCGTCGACCCGGGCGTTCCGCCATCGCGAGAGGAGATCCCAGACCGCCGAGCACGTGACGGCTCCCATCGTCAACAGGACCGCCGCTAACCGGACGGTCCGTACTCCACGACGTCTCATCCCATCTCCAGAGGCCCGGCCACGTCTCCCGACGAGGCCATTTCGACCCCGACGGCCCCAACTTTGCGTGCTCTAAGGAGCGCCCCGCCCGAGCCCGGGTGGAGCGGGGCCGCGATAATCGTTATACTCCAGGGTATCTTGGTACTCGCAACCCCCCGATCTCCCGGCAACGAGGCCCGGCGCGGGACTGGATCGTGCGAAACGGTGCCCGGCGCGGCCTCCGAAGAGCTCCAGTCGATCCCGCCGACCGCGTCGACCGGCTCGACAAGGGACAAAGTTCGATGAAAAAGGGCGGCATTCTCAATCCCGCAATCTGCTCCCTCCTGGCCGAACTCGGGCAGTCCGACGAGCTTCTGATCGTCGACGCCGCCTATCCTCTGCCCACCGACGGCCACGTGATCGATCTCACCCTAACGCCTGGTATTCCCCGCCTGCTGGATATCGTCCGCGCCGTCGCCGAGGAACTGGTCATCGACGCGATCGCCGTACCAGCCGAGATCAAGGATTTCAGCCCGAGGATCTACCAGGAGATCCTCAAAATGGTCGGCGACATCGACGTCGATGAGGTGCCGTTCCACGAGTTCAAGGAGCAGGCGCTCGACGTGAAGGGGATCATCCGCTCGGCCGAGTTCAGCGCCTATGCGAGCGTCCGGATCGTCGCCGGCAGCGCGTTCTGAGACGCCAGCGCAGCGAGGGTCGCCCAGCGAAGGGTCAGAAGACCATCCACTACCGCCACGACCATCAACCCCTGTAGGAGGGAGCTCCAGCTCCCGACCCGGACGAAGCCAGAGGTCTCGCGAAGTTCGCCGGCTGGACCCGGCTCCTACATAAATTCAACCCGGACGAACACAAAGATCTCGCGAAGTTCGCCGGCTGGAGCCGGCTCTCCATCCAGGGAATAGGGTCTTACAGGGAGAAGCGACCGCCGGCAGCGGCGGTCGGTGTGAAGAAGGGGAGACGTGGCGGGCGGCGTAAGCCGGATTCTGTCAGGATTCCGGCCGAGGGCTTGCGCCCTCGCCCATGATCCTGGATGATCATTTATCTGGGACGTCGGTTGCCCGGCGCCTCGAGCGACCTACCCGGGAGTCGTGACGGATCGGGCCGATCCGTGAGCGGGTCCATTCCGGACGCCGCGGCGAACCGCAACGCCTCGACAGACTGATCGCTCTGCCCCCCTATTTGGTCTTGCTCCCGATGGGGTTTACCGAGCCAGGCCGGTCGCCCGGCCTGCTGGTGAGCTCTTACCTCACCGTTTCACCCTTACCCCGACCGCGATGCCGAGGCATCCCGACCGGAGCGGTTTATTTTCTGTGGCACTGTCCCTACCCGGCCCCGCGAGGGATCGGGCGGTGGGCGTTACCCACCATCGCGCCCTGTGGAGTCCGGACTTTCCTCCGCGCACGTCCTCGACGCGAGCCCCCGGATCGGTTCGGTTTCCCTCGCGATCCTGCGGCTCGGGCCAAGGCGCCACGGCGATCATCGCGCCCGCCACGAACCCCGACACCATCATACGTCACGCGGTTCGGCCGAACAACCCGGGGCGGATCACCGATCCTGGACTTTCGAGGTCTTCCCGTTCTCAGTCCCGCGACGGAATGCGGCTTTTCTGCGGACGATCGGCTTCTTCGATTCCTCGATCCGGAGCTTTTTGCTCCTCGGTCAGGAGCGGAGTCGGGTCGAGGATCAGCGACTCCCCCTCGCGCAGTCCTTCCGTGATTTCGACCTTGCGGCCGTCACTGGTGCCCAGAACAACCTCTCGCCACTCGACCCGGCCATCCGGCCGGTTCAGGGCCACCTCATACCGATCGCCGATGGGGACGACCGACTCGACAGGTACGGCGATGGCCTCCTCGCGCACCCCTGTGATGATCTCGGCCTGGGCCGTCATCCCAGGACGGAGCCCGGACACGCGTCGGTCGATCCGGATGCGAGTCGTGTACACCTTGATGTCGCCCGAGAAGGCATTCTTCGGATCGGGCCGCGGGGCGATCTCAACGACCTCGCCCTCAAGGATCTCGCCGGGGAACGCATCGACCTTGATCCGCGCTTTCATCTTCGTCGCAAGCTGGTCGACCCAGGCCTCGCGCGCCTTGTAGTTGAGGAGCATCGGCCCGGCGTCGTCCAGGATCTGCACGAGCTTCTCGCCGTAGAGGACCGTGGCCCCCTCCGTGATCTCCGACCCCCTGGTGGGGTCGCTGGCATAGATGACAAGGCCGTCGATCGGGGCCTTCAACGTGCAATTGTGGATTTGACTCCTGAGCTTCTCTTCACGCGCCTTCTCCAGTTCCCACGTCGCCTGTTTCGCCAGTTCATCTGCATGGGCCTTACTGACCTGTCGCTCCAGTTCCTTGACCTTTCTGGGGAAGATGTAGTTCTTCAGCGTGTCTCGACGGGCCTCGGCCTGAGCGATCGATCGCTGCTGGCGTCCAAGGCTCAATTCAGCGTCGTCGATCCGATCCCGGAGATCGAGCGCCGCAACGATGTCGGCGGGACCACCGCTCCGCCCGTTGCGCTGGAGTTCGTTGAGCTGGTCGAGGGCCTTACGGGTCCGCTCGATCCGGTCCACAAGTTTGGGGTGGGCCGACTGACTCAGCTCGATCTCGTTCGTGACCTCCGCCACCTCCGTCGGGTAGACGCCTTCACGATACTCGGCGACGGCGGTCTCGGCGACCTCGCGGGCGAGCCTGGCGTTGCGGTATTGCGCCTCGGCGCTCAACGTGGTGATCCGCTGGTTGACGGCCTGATTGCTCAGGAGGGTCGAATCCAGCTCGGCGATGACCTCGCCCTTCTTGACCCGCTTCCCCTCGGGCACGATGGTCACGATTCTTGTCCCGCCCTCGACGTTGCAGTAGACCGACTCCGCCCGACCGGCCTCGAGGCTCCCTCGGCTGATCTGGCCGAACTCGACCTTGCCGCGCTTCACTTCCCGGATCGGACCTTCTCGATTCAGCTTGCCGGGCTTCTTCCTTTCGACCGACGGGGCTTTCGCCTGCGACCCACCTCCGGCACCGACCCAGCCGGCCCCCGAGGCGGATACTCCGGCGACGGTCAGGACGGCGACGATCTTCCACCATTGCGAGATGGTCATGGTCTTGAGGACTCCCTGGGCGAGAAGGACGGCCGGCCCGCCGCCGGCCAGTCCGCTCGCGACGAATCGCGACGCGGCCGCCGTGGTGGCGTCGAGCAGGGCGGGGGGTATGGTGACGGCGGGGACGCGAATCGCCCCCGCCACAGCGAGCGGTCCCAGCTCCGAGGCGATGCCCCGTCGGATCAGACGATCGCGAAGACATTCCCGACCGCGCGAGAGCCGGCTCTTGACCGTCCCGACGGGCCAGCCCAGGTATTGCGCGGCCTGCTCATAACTCCGACCTTCGAGGTCGCAGAGAACCACAACCGAGCGGAACCGGTCGGGGAGCCGGTTGATCTCCTCGTGGAGGATTCGCTCCAGCTCAAAGTCGCGATTCGACTCCAGGACCGCCTCGTCGCGCGCCGCCTTCCGTTCAAGGCGGCGATGGCGCGCGGCCCGGGATCGAGCGCAAGAGGCAGTCCGATAGGCGACCTGATGGAGCCAGGGACCGATCGAGTCGCGCACCCAGAGCCCGCGTCCTCGGCGGACGAGGACGAGAAACGTGGCCTGAAACGCGTCGTGCGCCTCGTCGCGATCGCCGAGAACGCCCCGGCAGACCTGGAGGACCATCGGCCCATGCCGCTCGATGATCGCGGCGAACGCCAGTTCGCCGACCTCGCCAGGATCGTCGGCAAACCGCTCCAGGAGCTGGCCGTCTGTCAGCTCGCGAACTGCACCCAGGTTGAAGAGGGTCCGAAGGTTCCTGCGGACCGCCCCGTTCCGCTCAATACCCACCGCGGGAGCCCTCCGCCATCCCATCGCTCACGTCGATCCGACATGAGTAATGTAACGACCCCGCCCCCGGGTTCCCTCAACCACGAAAAACACGGAGGGCACGAAAGAAGACGGAGGGAGCGGACGGTCCGCGGAATCCGCCGATCTCACTGGAGATTGCTCTTCGGGCGGACACTGATCGGCGTCCCGTCCTGGATCTTGTCGTTGATCTCGGCGACGACGGTCTCGCCTTCCTTCAAGCCTTCGAGGACCTCGACGCGCCCATCGCGGAACTCTCCAATGCGGATCGGCACGGCGACCGCCCGGCCGTCCCTTATGCAAAGACATCGTGTTGTGTCGCCGGGCCGAAGCTTGTTCAGGACAACCCCGGAGGCGGAGATGGCTTCGAGCGGGATGGAGAGGACGTTCTCCCGGCTCTCAAGCCGGATCTCGGCGTTGCCAAACTGGCCCGGCCGGAGGCGATTTCCTGGGTTGGGCAGATCGACCTCGACCCGGAGCGTGCGATCGTTGATATCCATCCCGAAGGCCGTCCGGCAGACCTGGCCTTCGAGCACCGCCGGGCCCAGGGCATCGATCCGGATCTTCACGGGGTCGCCGATGTCGACGTAGAGCGTGTCGCGGGCGGGCACAGGGATAATGGCCCTCATGATGTCCGGGCGGACGATCGTGAAGAGCGGGGAGGAATTCCCCAGGTCGGCCGATCGGACGTAAGCTCCCTTGTGGAGTCCCTCGCGACGGAAAACGACGATGCCCTTGTAAGGGGATTGGATCTTCGTTGCCGCCTGGACGGCCTGCGCGCTCTCCATCCCGGCCTGGGCGATCTTCAACTCGGCTTCCGACTCGGCGACGTCGGCCACGGCGGCCAGGACCTTCGCTCGTGCCTCGACCTCGGCTCCCCTGGCAACCTTCCGCTGGGCTTCCGCCGTGAACACGGCGGCATTCGCCGACTCGAACTCGTCCTTCGCCTTATCCACAACGCCTTGCTCAATGGCATTGCGGGCGCTGAGGTCGCTCATCCGGTGGAATTGCTTGTCCCGGTAATCCCGAGACCCGACCGCGACCTTCCAGGCCGCATCGGCGGCCTCGACCTTCGAATGCTCCAGTTCAGCGGCGGTCTGAGCGACCTGGAGTGCCGCCTTGACCTTCGCCAGGTGGGCCATCGCCCGGGCAATTTCCGCCTCGGCCTTCGCGACCGAGGCGATGACCTCGGGAGAATGGATCTCGGCCAGGACATCGCCCTGCTTCACGGCGGAACCGATATCGACCTTCAGCTCGCTCACATAACCGGAGGCCCGGGCGTAAACGTCCACCGAATCGAAGGCCTGCAAGGTCGTGGCCTGGTTCGTCGTCCGCTCCCACTTCGACCGCCGGATGACCTCGACGACCACTTCCGGCCCCTTCGGCTGGGGCTGGGGTTTCTTCGCCTCGACCGGCGGCTGGGCCGGCGCGGGCGGCGCATCCGGGCCGGCGGCGGGCGCGATCATCCAGACCGAGGCACACGAAAGCGCCGCCAGCAGTGCCGCGGCGAATTTCAGTTTGGCGAGGAACATGGCTCGAATCATCCCTTCCGCGAGTGCGGCGACCGGGGCCGAGAGCCCCGCCGCCTGGCCGGCCGCGAGTCGGATCGCGGCCCTGACGGTCTCGTCCACCAGCGGAGCCGGGATCATCGCGTCGGCCCTCCGGACGGCGATCACGGCCAGCGAACCCGGCGAGAAGCCGCGACGATCCAGGCGGTCGCGCAGCCGCGCTCGCGCCCGGAACAGCCGGACCCGCACCGTGCTCGCCGGCAGCCGCAGCCGGGCCGCCGCCTCGTCCTGGGTCAATCCTTCGAGGTAGCAGAGAACGATCGGCGCCCGGTATCGCTCCGGGAGCCGATCGACCTCCGCCTGGATCTCCCCGAGAGATTCAGGGAATTCCCTCGATCGGTCGATCGCCTCGTCCATCGCGACCCCCTGCCGTTCGCGGGCCGATCGGCGTCGGCGGCGGGCGTCCGATCGGATCGCCACCCGACGCGCCACGCCGAACAGCCAGCTCGCGACCGAATCCCGCTTCTGGATCGATCCGCCCTTCCGGGCCAGGATGAGGAACGTCGCCTGGAGAGCGTCCTCAGCTGCGTGCGGGTCGCGCAGGACTCCCCGGCAGGCGCGGAGGACCATCGGACCGTGACGATCGACCAGCGCCCGAAACGCCGCCTCGGCCGAGTCGTCCCCGCGCCGGAGGTAGTGTTCCAGGAGCTGGCCGTCAGACAGCCCCGTCAGTGTCCCGACCTCGAAGAGCGTCCGGACCCCGTCGACATACGACCCGACCGCACGCTTCCGCATCTGACGGGCCTCCACCGATCATCGGCTCCGGAAAGTGAGAGGCACCGACCGCACCGGATTGTTTCATCATTCTGTGGATTCGGTACTCGGCTCGTCCAGGAGGGTGTCTGGACCACCAGGGCCGATTCTTCTAGCATCAGATCCTCGAAGACGCTGAGGAGCCGACTCGAAGCGGGCCATCGACGCAAGAGGGCAACGGCGCCTGAACCGGCCCCCGAGGAGCCGCGGCCAGGGTCGCCGTTCACGCAAGTCTCACCCTGCCCTATAATTCGAGGTCAACACCCG
>DAHZZC010000111.1 GCA_027435495.1 Planctomycetales bacterium | reverse complement strand
CCGTTCGTCGAAAGAATGCCGGCGCCGCTGCTCGTCGAGGTATTACCGGAGACCGAGCTGAGAACGACATTCAGATTCGGTGCGGCCGCCCCGAAGATTCCACCGACCTGAATCCCGCCCCCTTGGTTTCCGATGACCGAGGAGGCATAGAGGCCGACGTTCTCGCCATAGGCCCGAATTCCGCCCTCAATCGCGGCCGAGTTTCCGGAGATCGTCGAATCGACAAGCGTCATCGAGACGGAACTCGTTCCGCTGCTATCGATCCCGCCGCCAACGACCGTCGCCGTGTTGCCCGAGAGTTTCGAGCCGAGGATCGTCACCGATCCGCCGGAATCGAAGAGGCCGCCGCCGTTGTTCGCCGTGTTGCCCGAGAGACTGGAGCCGACGATGGTCAACGGGCCGGCCGTGCCGCTGACGTTATACCCGCCAGCCTCGATCCCGCCGCCGTTGCCGCTCGCTGAGTTCCCGGAGATCGTCGAGCCGACAATCGTCAGCGATCCAGTCGCGGAGGCCACTCCCGCGCCGGCGTACGAGGCGTTGCCCGAGATCCGGTCGTCCGCGAGCGTGAGGTTCCCCTGGTTCGTCACTCCGCCACCGCCGAAGGCAGACCCGATCGACTGGCCGCCGGTAATCGTCAGGCCCGAGATCGTCGCCGTGACACCGGCATCCACCGCGAAGACCGACGATTTCCCACCGCCATTGACCGTGACCTGCCCCGCTCCCGGGCCCAGGATGCGAATCGACTTCGAGACCTCCAGCGGACCCCCCGTGAGGTCGATCGTTCCATAAGCGGACGGGGCAAACGCGATCACGTCTCCTGGCTTCGACGCCGCGATCTCGGCGCGGAGCGAGCCGGCGATCCCGTCGCCGAGATTGCTCACGACGAGCGTGCTGAGCAGCGAGCGGGTCTCGAGCCCGGCCAATATCGGTCGAAACTTCGAGCGGGGCCGCCTTCGGCCCTCCGAGGCGCGCAGCGATCGGCGACGGGCCGAGGACGGTCCGGGATTCGGAATCGACATCGAGGTCTCCTGGGTGCGTGATCGGAATGCCGAGACGAGAATCCATCGGTCCGCCGATCCCCCCGCAGAGATCTCCCCTCGGAGATCGCTCCGGATCCCAGGTGCCATCAAGCCCCAACCGCCGAGAGTCCCGGCGATCGAGAGCCCGACCGATTCACCCGAGCGGACCATGCATGAATTCGAGGAGAACTCTAGAAGAGGAAAGCGTCCCGGTCCATTGTCCGATCAAAAAAACGCGCGCAGGGACCCGCCATGATGCAGCGAATCGCCACAGGTCGGCTGTGGACGACATCACGGGGTTCAGGTGCGAACGGCGCGAGCGATCCTCGGCGCGTTCTGCTGGATCTTTCGGACCGCCTCGGCGATCTGGTCCATGTCGGACCTCGGGCCGAGAAAGAGGGTCTGGAAGAACCAGACGGCCTGCTCGCAGAGCAGGTCGTTGGCGGGGCAATGAATGCGATCGAGGTAGTCGGCTATTCGCTCGCGAGAGTAGACGGCGCGGAACGGGCGCGATTCGAGGGTGTTCTTCAAAAAGGGCTCGCGGTAGAGCGGACTGTAGCCGGCCGAGCCGGGGATGCCTTCCGCGGCCAACGCCTCCAGGAAGCGGGCGCGAGAGAGGCCCCCAAAGCCGGCCGGGTCGTATCGGAACATATAAAGGTGATACGAACTCCGGGTGCAGCCGTCGTACAGTCGAGCGGGGGTGATCCCGGGAATCTCGCGAAGGAGGCTGGTGAGGTAAGCGGCGTTTTGCTCGCGGCGACGCGCCTGCTCTTCCAGCCGGGAGAGCTGGGTCATCAGGAGGGCCCCCTGGAACTCGGTCATCCGCAGGTTGGCACCGTTCCGAGCGTAGTTGAGACCCCCAACGGTTGCCCGACCGTTGTTCTGGAAGCTTCGGCATTCGTTCGCCAGGCGGTCGTCGTTGGTGAGGATGGCGCCGCCTTCGCCCGAGTTGAGGTTCTTCGAGGCCTGGAAGCTGAAGCATCCGAGGTCGCCGATCGTGCTGAGCTTCCGCCCCTTCCATTCCCCAAGGACGGCCTGGCAAGCATCTTCCAGGACCGGGAGCTTGTGCCGGCCGGCGACCTGGAGGATTCCGTCCAGGTCGGCCGCCGACCCACCGATATGGACCGGGAGCAGCAAGGCCGTCTGACTGGTGATCGAGGCCTCGATCCGTCGGGCGTCGATCTGGAACGTCTCCGGATCGATGTCCACGAAGACGGGGAGGGCATGGTGGATCAGGATCGCGTTGATGGTCGCCACGAAGGTGTAAGGGGGAACGATCACCTCATCGCCCGGCCCGATCCCGAGTGCGGCCATCGAGGTGATGAGGGCACTCGTCCCATTGGCGACCGCGACGCAATGCTTCGCGCCCATGGTCCGGGCCCAGGTTTCCTCAAATCGCTCGACGCGGTGCCCGTCGATCCGGCACCATTTCTTGCTTCGAAGGACTTCCAGCCAGCCTCGTTCGTCGTTCTCGCCGACGATCGGCCAGGAGGCGAATCGGTCGCGACGGACCGGCGTCCCGCCCAGGATCGCTGGCGTCGCGCTGGCTCCCGCGGCCGCCTGACGGCCGACGAGACCAAACGCGGACGCAGCCGACGAGAGAGCCCCCAGGAATCCCCGCCTTGATCGGGCCTCGCGCATCCGACACCCCCATTCCTCGGCTTCCGAGCGGTCGGGCTTCTCGAATCCCGATCGTTTCCGACAGTCTAACGCCGGTGCCCGCTCGCCACCAGCATCGGACCAGATCTCCCCTTTTTCTGGCATCCCTTGCAATCACGGCCCCTTGCGTAACTCCTTGACCGATCCCGGGACGATGTGCCAAAATGGATGGAGATTCTGGAGGGTGCTGGCATGGTCCGGGTCGGGGCTCAAGGGGAAGCGGGAGCGTGCCGGCACTGAGAAAGGATCCGAGTTCGTATCCAGGGGTCGAACAACCCCTGCCACTCCTCGTAATGGGGAGAGAGGCGGTGGAGCCATCCGCTAGCCAGCGGACGGCCCGTGAAGCGGACTCCGGCCGATCGAGCGACGTTTGCATCCAGAGCGGACCTCACCACGATGGGCATCGGACGCAAATCGGGATGTCGAACCCGACGGACTGGTCGTCCCGCGCGACGGCCGGTTTGCGAGGCGATGGAGCGTCGACGCCTTCTCTCGGCTCTCCTCGTGCAAAACACCAACGACTCGGGGCCGAACTCGCTCCGATGGGCGATCGAACAGGCCAACCTCAGTGCGCCGGGAATCACCGCCCAGATCGACTTCCAGATCCCAGGGAACGTCCCGTGGACGATCCCGCTGGCCTCGCCTTTACCGGCCATCAACGTGCCGGTGATGATCGACGGGACGACTCAGCCCGGCTATCTTTCAACCCCCGTGATCGAGATCGACGGCTCGCATCTCACCGAAAGCGGAGCGGTCAACGGTCTGGTCGTCCACGCCGGAGCCAGCACCATCGAGGGACTCTCGCTGGTCGGGTTCTCGGGCGCCGCGATCCTGCTTCAAACGGGCGGCCAGAACCTCATCGCGGGGAATTACCTCGGACTCGATCCGAGCGGAGCCGCCGGAAAACCGAACGGGACAGGGCTCGAGCTGTCCGGCTCGTCGAACAACACCATCGGCGCCGGCGTTGGGTCCAGGAATGTGATCTCGGGAAACGCCGGCGACGGGATCGTGATCGAGGCTGGCGGTGGGACCAGCAGCACGGCCAATCTGATCCAGGGGAACCTGATCGGCACCTCGCCCAACGGGCTCCAGGCCCTGGGTAACGGTGGCGACGGCGTGGACTTGGAAGGAGTCGGCTCCAACTCGATCGGGATGCCTGGCCAGGGCTTCGGCAACGTGATCTCGGGAAACACCGTCGCGGGGATCGCGTTGTCGGCCGACGCGACCGGGAACACGATCCAGAATAATGACATCGGTGTGGCGGGGGACGGCCGGTCGCCGCTCGGCAACCAGGGAGACGGCATCCTCCTGGAGAGTGCTCCTGGCACAACCATCGGCGGGACGGATCCCAATCAGCGGAACATCATCAGCGCCAACGCGGGCAACGGGATCGAGAGCGAGGGGGACTCCGCCGGCCTGCTGATCACGGGCAACGCGATTGGGACCGACGCGACCGGTCAGCTCGCGCTGGGCAACCATCTCAACGGCGTCAGCCTCTCGTCGTCGTCGGCGACTGTGGGGGGTACGAACGCGGGTGCGGCCAACGTCATCGACAACAACGGCGGCGGAACCACCGGGGCCGGCGTGATGGTCTTGGGGAATGTCGACCACGACTCGATTCTTTCCAACTCGATCGCGAACAACGCCGGACTTGGGATCAACTTCGGCAACGGCCCGTCTGGAACGCACAATCCGGGAACGCCGGGTCCGAACAATTATCAGAACTACCCGACCCTCACCCTTGCCCAGAACGACGGGACAACCACGACCATCATCGGGAGTCTCTACGAGAGCCCGAACACCTCGTACCTCATCCAGCTCTTCGCCAACCGGCAGGCTGACGCCTCGGGTTATGGGCAGGGCCAAACCTTCCTGGAAACCACGAGCGTCCAGACCGACAACACCGGAAATGGGACCTTTCAGGTCAGCCTGCCTCCCATCGTCTCGCCTGGAATGTACATCTCGGCCACGGCGACTGATCCGCAGGGGAATACGTCGGAGTTCTCCTCGGACCTTGCGGTTCAGGGCGTGGTCAACCTGGTCGTCTCCGGGACCGCGACGCCCAAGCCGGTGGCGTCGGGCTCGGACGTGACCGTCTCGCTTCAGGTGACGAACGTGGGGACGGCCGACGCTCAAGGGGTGGTCCTCGCGGATCAGCTTCCTTCCGGTGCCACGCTGGTTTCCGCGACGCTCAGCCAGGGCACGATGATTCCCACCATCGGTTCCGGCTCGCTCCAGTTCCTTCTTCAGACCATCCCGGCCGGGACGTCCGCCACCGCCACTCTCATCGTCCAGACCGACGCGAAGACCACCGGCAACCTGACCGACATGGCCACTGTCTCCAGTCAGGAGACCCCGAATCCCGACCAGGCGACGATCCCGGTGACCGTGGATCCATCGGCCAACCTCTCGGTTTCGATGACCGAGGGCCCCTCGCCGGCCCTTGTCGGCGGCGAGCTCACCTACACGATCACAACGACCAACGTCGGCCCGCAGACCGCCCCGAATGCCCAGGTGGTGCTACCGATCGCCTCCGGCCTCTCGTTCGTCTCGGCCTTTTCGAGCATTGGATCGGCTTCGTTGGCGGGAGGAGACGTTGTCGCAAGCCTTGGCGATCTCTCCGTGGGGAGCCAGGCCGTCGTGACCGTGGTCGTCCAGGCCGAACGAGTCGGTTCCGTCACCGAGGTCGCGACGGCGACCAGCGACGCCCTGTCGAGTTCGACGACGAACCAGAACGTCGCGAGCCTGACGACCGATATCCAGCCAGCGAGCGACCTCTCGGTCACCCTCGCCACCGACTCAATGATCGCGACGACCGGCGTCCCGATGACCTACACAATCACCGTCGCCAACGCCGGCCCGCTCGACGCCACCTCGGTTCTCCTGGCAGACACCCTTCCGGCAGGCGTCCAACTCGTCTCGACCACAAACAGTGCCGGCCTCACGCCGACGAACTCCAGCGGCGTTCTGTACTTCACGATCGCGACCCTCCCCTCGGGAACCCACCAGACCTTCACCGTCGTCGTCGATCCGACCGCTCCGCCCGGCTCGACACTGGTCGATTCGGCGACGGTGCAGGGGACCCAGGCCGACCCGAACCCGACCAACAACACGGCTCAGTTGACCACCTCGGTCCGAGGAGTGAGCGACCTCTCGGTCACCGGGACCACATCGCTCTCGAGCGTCGATGTCGGTCAGCCCTTCCAGGTCACGATCCAGGTGGCGAACGCCGGCCCATACGACGAGCCCGCCGCTGTCCTGAGCGCCACGCTGCCCGTCGGCCTGGTGGCGACCTCGGCCCGATCGAGCCAGGGGACCGCGCCCTCGGTCGCCCAGGGCCAGCTCACCGCCGATCTCGGCGCGCTGCCCGCCGGCCACTCCGCCGTCGTTACCTTGATGGCGACCGCGGGGCCGACCGACGCCGGTACGCTCCTGCTCCCGTTCTCCGTCGCCGGGCAAAACCTCGACACCAAGCCCTCGAATAATTCCTGGACAGCAAGCCTGAACGTCGCCCCTTCGGCCGACCTGAGCGTCCAGATTGTCCCCAGTAGCGGGGAAGCGATCGCCGGTACACCCTGGCCCTACACGGTGCAAGTCGCCAACGCGGGCCCCTCGACGGCCGATGGCGTCATCGCGACGATCCCCGTCCCCAGCGGCACCACGTTCATCCCGCCTTCATCGGGCCTCAGCCAGACGGTTCCCGCTCCGGGTGCCGACAACATCATCACGGTCGACCTCGGATCCATCGCCTCCGGCCATTCCGCAAGCCTGACCGTTTTCGTCCAGCCGATGACCAACCTGGTCGCCGGTTCGATCGATCTCTCGGCGCAGGTGACCGG
>DAHZZC010000110.1 GCA_027435495.1 Planctomycetales bacterium | reverse complement strand
TTATTTCGTGGTTGCTCGGGATCGGTCTCCCGGGTTCAGTGGTTGCCCAGGTTTAGCCGATCCGGCCGATGCCCTGGTAGGTGAAGCCCAGAGCGGTCATGCGCTCGGGGTCGTAGACGTTGCGTCCGTCGAAGACGACGGGCTGTCTCATCAGCCGGCGCATGACCTCGAAGTCTGGGTTGCGGAACTCATTCCACTCGGTGGCAACAGCCAGCGCGTCGGCCTGCTCAAGGGCGCCGTAGGGGCGATCGCAGTAGGCGATACGGTCGCCGTAGATCTCGCGAACGTTGGGAATCGCCTCGGGGTCGTGAACGCGGACCTCGGCACCAGCGGCGAGCAGGGCGTCGATCAAAACCATGGCCGGGGCCTCGCGGATGTCGTCGGTTCGGGGCTTGAAGGCCAGTCCCCAGACGGCGATCGTTTTGCCCTGGAGGTCGCCGCCGAAGTGCTGCGAGAGCTTGCGGAAGAGGACCTCCTTCTGTGCCTCGTTGACGGAATCCACAGCCTCCATCATCCGGGCGGGCAGGCCGCGCGACTGCGCCATGTGGATCACGGCGCGGATGTCCTTGGGGAAGCAGCTACCGCCGTAGCCGACGCCCGGGAACAGGAAGTGGAAGCCGATCCGCTGGTCGTGGCCGATCCCCCGGCGGACGTCGTTGACGTCGGCACGGTAAGCTTCGCAGAGGTTGGCCATCTCGTTGATGAAGCTGATCTTCGTCGCGAGGAGGCAGTTGGCGACGTACTTGGTCATCTCGGCGCTTTCGGGCGACATGACGAGAAACGGCCGGTCGGTGCGAAGAAACGGGGCGTAAAGCTCATGGAGCCGCTCGGCGACCTCCTCGCGGCGAACGCCGACGACAACGCGATCGGGCTTGTTGAAATCATCGATCGCGGCGCCTGCCTTGAGGAACTCAGGGTTGCTGGCGACGTCGAACGGGACCTCGGTCACCTCGGCCATCAACCGGGCGAGCTCGGCGTTTGTGCCGACGGGGACCGTGCTCTTGACCACGACGATCTTCGGGCCGGTCAGAGCCTGGGCGACCTGGCGGCCGACCGTCCAGACACCGCTGAGGTCCGCGCCTCCGTGGTCGCCCTGCGGGGTGCCGACCGCGATGAAAACAATCTCGGCCTCGGTGATGCCCGAGGCGAGCTCGGTGGTGAACTTGAGCCGTCCATCGCGGACGTTGCGATGGACCAACTCGGCCAGGCCCGGCTCGTAGATCGGGATCCTCCCGCGATTGAGCCCGTCAATCTTGGCCGCAACCTTGTCGACGCAGACGACATCGTTGCCACTCTCGGCCAGACAGGTGCCCTGCACCAGGCCAACGTATCCGGTCCCGATCACTGCAATCTTCACGGAGTAAAACCCCTTTTCGAGTCCGTCGGATCGCCCGAGGCACAGTCCCGGCCCTCGCGATCGGGCCCGACAGCCAGTCATTATCGAGAAAATTCGCCGGGCCGGGCAAGCGGACTTGTTTGACGAGTCGCCTCCGGGACACGTCGCCCGACGATCGCGGCCCGCCCCAGGCGCGGCCCATCCGGGCCGCTCCAGGACCAGGCCCTTCGCGACGCTCCCATCCCATCCCATCGATCGGCCGGCCAAAGCCCCCATCTTCGCGAGGCGCATGACGCATCGCCATGCCAGCAGGCCAGCCCCTATCACTTCAAATATGAATACGCATCGTTGCGCATTCCGCAACGTCTCGCCCCAGCTACGGTCCCGGGTGGCCAACGTGACCTCGAAATCGAAAAAATCACCTCGTCACACCCAATCACGGGTTGCCACATAAGAGCATCACAGATTCATACAGCACATTTGGGGTGATGGGTCCATCCTGAGAATTGTTTCGAAATCTTGCGCGCCGCGGCGACATCCGCGCGATGAACCGTAGGAGGCGGACCAGAAAGCAATGTCACATCAGCATGCAGGGGCGCAAGAAAGAATGTCGAGTAACATGGCGCATCCCTCGCTGTTCCGCAATGGAGTTGCACTCTCCGCATCGCTCCTGGCTGCGGGGTGGCTGGGGCTCTCCGGGCCGCGTGCCAACGGGCCGGTCTCTGTGGAGACCCGACAAGCGACGGTCCGCCGGATGGATTTGACCGAGATGGTAAGGGCCACCGGCGTGGTTGCCAGCGCGGTCCGGACCGTGATTCGATGCCCGGTTGAGAACATCCGGAAGAAGTCCGCGACAACCGTGATCGCCCTGGCTCCCGAGGGAGCGCGGGTTCGGGCGGGCGACGTGATTTGCCGCCTGGATGCCTCGGAATATGAGGACATGGTTCAGAGGCAGGCGGTCGTCGTCGCCGAGGCGAAGGCCGATTGTCGTCGGGCCGAACTCGAACTGGAGGCGGCCCAGACGGCTCTGCGCGAGTACCAGGAAGGGCGACATCACCTGGAATCGACGGAAATCGAGGGGAGGGTCGCGACGGCAAGGTCGGAGGCCAGCCGGTTGGCCGAGCGGCTCCAGTGGTCGCGTCGGATGCTGGAGAGAGGCTATGCCTCGCGGGCCCAGGTGGCCGACGAGTCCGGGGCGCTGGAGCGGGCCCGGTTCGAGGCGGACCGGGCGGAAGGCGAATTGCGGATCTACCGGGATCACGGATATCCCCGGGCCTTGAAGGAGGCGCAGAGCCGGGTCGAGTCGACCCGGGCCGATTTCCTTTATCAGTCGGCCCGGCGGCAGCGCCACGAGGAGCGACTGGCGCAGTACCAGCGGCAGGTCGAGCTCAGCACGATCCGGGCTCCGCATGACGGCCTTCTGCTCTACGCGCACAAGCCGAAGCGTAATGTGAAGATCGAGGAGGGAATGCAGGTCCACCAGAATCAAGAACTGTTCTATCTGCCTGATCTCTCGCGCATGGAAGTGCAGGTACTCTTGCACGAGACGGTCCTTGGCCGGGTGCGCGCTGGAATGCAGGCGAGGATCCGCCTGGAAGAGCGACCAGGTGAGCTTGAAGGAACCCTTGCGACAATCGAACCGATGCCGCTGGTTGACCGCAGAGAGTCGTCGAGCGGCGAGGTAAAAAACTTCATGGGACGGATCCCGATGGATGCCCGAGCCCGGACGCTACA
>DAHZZC010000109.1 GCA_027435495.1 Planctomycetales bacterium | reverse complement strand
GGCCCGTCACAAGGTCGGCGGCCCGGCGCTGCGGCGGACGCGAGAGATCGCCGAGGCCTGGCGGTCGGCCCTGGCCGATGGACGCCGGGGCGAGTTCGGCCGGGCGCAGGAACAACTCGACCGCGCTGAGAGGCTCGCCTCCGGCGTCGGTGCCGAGGGCGCCCGGCAGGCGATCACCTCGGCCAAGGTCGATCTGGAATCGCGACAGCGATCGGCGAACGGGTCCGTCGAGTCGCTCTACAACGCCCTGGCCGAGGGGAAATGGCCGACGATCCTCGCCGCGGCCGAGGGTGTGCTGGCCCTGATTCCCGAACATCCGGCGGCGCGTCAGGCGAGGTCGCGAGCCTGGCAGCAGATCGCCGCAATCAGCCCGGCCGCCGCCGCCATCTGGCCGGCCCGGGCGTCCCGCGTTCCACCTTTCGCGGCCGTTTCGCCCGAGGCGACTCTGGCCGAATCTCCATCGCCGTCTTCTCCCTTGCCATCGGCCTCACCCCGAAACGCCGAGGGCGACGGCATCTTCTGGCTCGGTGGCAGCGAGCCGGTCGCGCCGGCCTCTCCACCGTCGCCGACCCTCTCGCCGTCGCCTTCACCATCACCATCGCCCTTGCTCTCGAAGGCTCGGGCCGCTGAGTCGGGAGGGTCCAGGGGACGATTCTTGCTCTGGGTCGACGGCGTCGGCGGCTACCTGGTCTGCATGGACGACCGCGTCCTGCTCGGCCGGGCCGGGCCCGAAAGTCCGGCCGATGTCCCGCTCATGGGCGATATCTCGCGGAACCACGCCGCGATCGAGCGCAACGGCGAAAGCTACCTGATTCGGGCCTATCAGTCCTCGTTCGTCAACGGCAAGCCGGTGATCGACCAGGCCATCCTCCGCGACGGCGACGTGATCCGGCTGGGCTCGACGGTCGAGCTGGAGTTCCGCCAGCCGAGCCCGGTCAGCGCCACGGCGAGGCTGGCGATCGTCAGCCGGCACCGGCTACCGCTCGCGGTCGACGGCGTCCTGCTGATGGACGAGACGTGCCTCATCGGCGGTGGCGGGCGCCCGCACATCCCGGCGCCCTCGATCGCCGAGCCGGTCGTCCTTTACCGACAGGCCGGCGCCCTCTGGTGCCGGGCCCCCGGCGCCTTCGAGGTCGACGGCAAAACCTTCGCCGCCCGGGCCCCGCTCACCTTCCGGTCGAGCGTCCTTGGCGACAGTTTTTCGTTCAGCCTGGAACCCATTCCGTGAGTCCCTGGCCCCCGAGTCCTTTTTCTCCGCGGAACCGTCTCAATCCCAGGGCGTCCGCCGCGAATCCCCGGATGAATCGGTCGGTATTCTCGTCCTGACGAACCACGGACGAAGGACTCAAGGACCCAAGGATTCATGGACAAGAGCCAAGGGCCCGGAGCGAGCCCGATGGAAGAAACAATCGTTTACGAGCCCAAAGGGCCCCCGGGATCTTCAGACATGCGGCAAGGTCAAGCGCAAACGCCCGCAGGCGGGCGATACACGTTCAGCTCGGGGTCGCGGCCCCTCGACGGCTACACGATCAAGCGGGCGATCGGCCGGGGCGGGTTCGGCGAGGTCTATTACGCCACGTCGGACTCGGGCAAGGAGGTCGCGCTGAAGCTGGTCCTCCGCAACCTGGAGGTCGAGCGGCGCGGGGTCGAGCATTGCATGAACCTGAAGTGCCCGAACCTGCTGACAATCTACGATATGAAGGAGAACGACGAGGGAGATACCTTCGTCGTGATGGAGTACGTCGCCGGAACGAGCCTGGCAACCGCGATCAAGCAGAACCCCGACGGGATGCCGGAAGCCGAGGTTCGCCGATGGCTGAAGGGACTGGTTGAGGGGGTCGCCTACCTGCACGATCACGGAATCGTTCACCGCGACCTCAAGCCGGCGAATCTTTTCATGGAAGAGGGGATCGTCAAGATCGGCGATTACGGGCTCGCCAAGCTGATCGCGCCGAGCCGGGGGACCGAACATTCCGAAAGCATCGGGACGTGCCACTACATGGCGCCCGAGATCGGGAGCGGCAAGTACGGCAAGCCGATCGACGTCTACGCGATCGGGGTGATTCTGTACGAGATGCTGACGGGCCGCGTTCCGTTCGAGGGCGAAACGGTGAATGAGGTGCTGATGAAGCACCTGACCGCCCGCCCCGACCTCTCGCCGCTGACCGAGCCGTTCCGGTCGATTGTCGCCCGGGCGCTGGCGAAGACCCCCGAGGCGAGACCGAAGCAGGTCTATGATCTGCTCCCGCCCGGCGAGGCTCCGAGGGAGCCCGAGGTCCGAATCATCGGCGAGAACAACGGCCACGCACCGGCCACGCCGGCGGATGATCCTTATCGGATCGAGGCCGAGGAGCCGGTCTTCTACATCGGTCCCGAGACCCGCCCGCCACGTCGGCCGTCGCCCAGCCCGGCGGAACAGGTCCGGGCGTACTGGCGCGCGGTCCGCGAACGAGGTCGGGTGGCCGCCGCCGCCCGCGCGGAAATGCCGGGATGCTACCGGCGCCGGGTTGTCCCGCCGACACCCCGACCCGCCGCGCAGCCGGTCGCCGCGCCGAGGCCGCAGGCGCCTCCACCGCCGCCGCCGCCCGAGCCCGTGCCGATGCCCAGCGGACGAATCCGCCTGGCCGAGCTGGCGACCTCCATGATCACATCGGCCCTGGTTCTCGGAGCGCTGATGTTCCCGGCCGCCGCGGCGCTGGAGATCAACCCCGACCGCGACCCGCAGCAAATCGCGTTCGTCTACCTGATGGCCCTGCTCGGCGCCTGGGCCTCGTTGATCCCGGCCAAGTCCGCCGAGGGGCGTCGGATCGACCCGTTCTCCCTCCGGATAATCGCCGGGGTGATTGGGTGGGGCGTCGGCCTGGTCGGCGTTCACCTGATCCAGCTTTTGGCGATCGACCTGCCTTCGAAGCCGGGCTACGCGATCGCCCCGCTCTACCTGATGCCGTACGCCTTTGCGGCGACCTTCGCGGCGACGGCCGGCTGGCGTCGCGAGATGGCCCGCGATCGTGAGTCTCGGTTCCGGATCCGGAGCGTTTTCTGGTCGCTGCTCACCTCGGCGGCGGCCGGATGGTTCCTCTGGCCCTATAACCGGCCGGACGAGGTCGCCATCTTCGCCATGATCGCCGTCGCCGTGCAGGTCGTCAGCCCGCGCGACGAGGCCGCGGCCATCTATGCCCGATACATCCGGTCCAGGAAAGCAAGGCCCAAAGCGGTCCGGGTCTAGTCCCGGGGCCAGGTCGTCGCCTGGTCTCCACGGCCCTGATGGCAAGCCTTCTCCTCCGATCCGAGGATTCCCTGAGATGAGACGCCTGTTCCTCTACCTGATCGCGGCCATCCTGGTGATTGGAGCCCTTCGGGCGATCCACCATCGTTCCGCACATCCTCATTTTGGGCCGCCGCACCCGCCGCCGCACCCGCATCACCACCGACACCGCGAGGCGATCGACGCCGCCCGAAAGGCCGCCGACGAGGCGCGCCGGGCCCTCGTGGACGCCGGTCACGAGGTCCGTGAGGCCCTCCGCGAGGCGAACGACGAGGTCCGCAACGCCTACCGAGAGGCCCGCGCCGAGATCCGGCACGCCTATCAGGGAAGGCACGACGACCTGCCACTGCCGCCGCCTCCACCCGAGCCGCCGACCGCCCCAAGGCTCGAGAACGCCGAGGGCCTGCCCGTCCCGATCGTTCCCGGAACGCGCCTGACCGACGCCGAGGCCAGCCCTCCGCAGGCCATCCCGACGCAGTTCGTCTCGCGATCCGACGCGGAGGGCACGACAGCGAGCCCCCCGACATCATCCCGGCAGGAGGTCGCCGGTGAGATCTGCGCCAACGAGGACCGCGCCCGTGCCGATGCGCTGCGGGTGCTTCGCTTCCGGGTCGCCGAGTGGCTCGGTCCGGAGGTCCCATCGACCTGGGAGCCGCCGGCGCCTCTGCTCGAATCGATGATCGTCGCGACCCGGATCGAGCCGTTCGTCCGCGACTACGGCCGGCTCTACACCGCGACGTTCACCGTGGATTTCACGCCGAGCCACCGACGCGAGCTGATCGCCGCCCACGAGCGCGAGCGCGTCCACGATCGCCTGACCATCCTGGCGGGCATCCTCGCGTTCATCCTGCTCGGCCTGGCCGCAATCTCCGGCTACATCCGCGCCGACGAGGCCACCAAGGGCTATTACACCAACCACCTCCGGATGCTCGCCGCCGCGAGCGTCGGCGCTGCGGGTGTCGTCGTCTACCGGATGCTGGTCTGATCGTCCGAATCGCCCGAGAGGGACGGGCTCCTCGTCGTCGATGACCGACGCCGAGGAGCCCGTTGAGCATGGCGACTCGACCGACGATCGATGCGGGGGGGTCGCCCGTTTCGGGGCGGGTTGGGGTCGGTTACACTTCGCCAAATGCGTGGCCGGGCCCTCGGGCGTTGCATCCGACGTCGGTGCGGGCCGGCCAGGTCGCGTCCTTCCCTCCCCAACGCTCCGAGGCCCCATCATGATCGTCCGCACCCAGAACCGCCGCGATTTCCTTCGCGTCTCGGCCTCCAGCCCGGCGCTCCTTCCTTTCCTCTACCCCTTCGGCCGCCCCGCCGCCGCGGCACCCACGGCGAAGAACGACCGACCCCGTCTCGGCCTCATCGGCGCCGGCGGCCAGGGCTCCGGCGATGCCCGGTCCGCCGCCCACCACGGCGACTTCCTCGCCGTCTGCGACGTCGACCGCCGTCACGCCGAGAACGCCAAAAACCACCGGGGCATCGGCAAGGGGAAGGCCGAGGTCTACGACGATTACCGCAAACTCCTCGACCGCAAGGACATCGACGCGGTCATCATCGGGACGCCCGACCACTGGCATACCAAGATCTGCATCGATGCCATGCGGGCCGGCAAGGACATTTACTGCGAGAAGCCGCTGACCCTCACGATCGATGAGGGGAAGGAACTCGGCAAGGCCGCCAGGGAGACCGGGCGGGTGGTGCAGGTCGGCACGCAGCAGCGGAGCGACCACAATCGGGTTTTCCTCCTGGCCGTCGCGATGATCCGCGCGGGACGGATTGGCAAGATTCGGAAAGTGACGGCGGCGATTGGCGGTGGTCCCACCGGTGGACCGTTTCCCGCGACCAACCCGCCGGCCGAGTTGAACTGGGAGATGTGGCTTGGCCAGGCCCCGTTGACGGCGTATCGGACGGATCGCTGCCACAGCAATTTCCGGTGGTGGTACGAGTACTCCGGCGGCAAGCTCACCGACTGGGGGGCGCACCACGTTGACATCGGCCAGTGGGCGATCGGGATGGAGCACTCTGGGCCGAAGACGATCGAGGTTCAGAAGCGTGTTTTGCCGGTTGACTTCAAGGGAGGTTATCCGACGGTCGACGACCGGTACAACACGGCGAATGCCTTCATTGTCCACGCGACGTTCGCCAACGGCGTCGTCCTGGAGATCCGCGACGACACGGAGAACGGCGTCCGGTTCCAGGGCGAGCACGGGCACATTTTCGTCACGCGTGACCGGATCGACCTCGACGGCGGTGCCGTCAATGCCCTGTACAAGGATCCGGTTTCCGAGTCGCTGCTGAAGGAGTTGCGGAAGGGGAAGGCGGTTGCCGGCCACATGGAGAACTTCTTCGA
>DAHZZC010000108.1 GCA_027435495.1 Planctomycetales bacterium | reverse complement strand
TTCATCCGTCCCATCGCCTGGCCTCCTTGGTTTCGCCATGAGAAACCAAAGACCCAGGCGCGTTCAAGATGGCTTTTGAGATAGTTTCAAAGTACATCAGCCCGATCTGCGCCAGGACCAGTTGAAGAGTCCGACGCAGCGGAACGCCCTCAAGGTCGATCTGGACCGTCGAGTTCAGCGACCGCTCGGCCTCCTGGAGCCCGATGGGATCTACATAGATTGGGATGCCGTTAAAAGTTGGAGTGGTCGTCGCCTGTTTGATGTACTTGAGGATGTGTTCGAGCGGTGTCTCGTTGGCGAACGACATCGCGATCGGTTCCTCGAGCTTTTCGAGGACCTGGCGGGTCTTGGGGTCCTGGACGGCCTGGGGATGGGTGGGAAGGTGGAAGATCACTTTGGTCTTCTGCTTCGACTCGGGCGGCGCACCAGCATTCTTCATCGAGGCTTTGGAGTACTCGAACGGGCCGCCGCCGGACGCGGGACCGGCTTTCTTCTCCTGTCGGGCCATGACGGCGGTCGTGGTCACCGCGATTCCCGAGCCACAGGCAATCAGAACGACCGTCGCCATCTTGCGGTAGAACATGGAACTCAGGGCTCCTTCGACGAGAGAGGAAATGGAATGGGAAGCGGCCTGCGCGACGGAATGACCCGCCGCCATCCGCGCTGATGCCCCAACGACACGACATCCCGGCGCTCCGGGTACGAGCAGTTGCCACTCCGAGAGTCCCGAGACCGTCCCGCTCTCAAAGAGACGCGCCAGCTCCGGAATCGCCATCCGTTCGGTCGCCATCTGGAGGGCCTCCGTTGAGGTGATCCCCTATTTGATGCAGGTGCGGAGGGGCCCGGATACAACTTTCCGAAAAAATTCGTCCGATCGTCGTCCGATGGCTCCCCTTGCCTGTCTTCCCCGGATCTGTTAGCTTCCCCGACGGACCGGGATTGAAGGAGCCCGGCCAGGCGCAGGAGGCGCGGGGTCCATGGATCTTTGCCGATCTCGAGACGGTTCCCCCTGCCCGGTCGGGTTCGTCGGCGATCTCTCGGATCCGTGGGTCGTCGCCATCGCCGAGGCCCTCGCCCTGGACCGACCCATTGAACGAATCTCCTGCGAAGGCCCCCTGCCCGACCGCCCGTTCGGCGAGAACCCGCCGTCGGCACTGGTCCTCCATCGCCATCGGCTGAGCCTGGCCGATGCCGCCCGGCTTTCGGAATGGCGAGCGTCGTCCAGCGGGCTTCACCTCACGCTCGTGGTGAGTCCGTTCGCCCGATACGAGGAAGCCGAGCGCGCCGCGACCGTGGTCGACTCGATCGTCTCCGAGGCGATCGCGGCGGAGGTCCTTCCCGGCCGGCTCGCCCGTCGCCTCGACGGCGATCGGAGGACCGCGCCGACATCCGCCCGACCAACCTGCCTGGTCGAGGTCGCCTCGGGCGATCCGGAACTGGCCCAGATGCTGGCCGAGGTCTGCACTCGGGCTGGCTATCCGACCCGGATCATCGACGACCGACGGATCGGCGGTGACCCGCCCTCAACCGCCCCGGATCGCATGCTGACACTCTGGGATCTCCCGGTGCTGGAATCGGGATGGCCGCGGCGGCTGCAAGGGCGGACACTCCAGACCGGCCCGACGATTGCACTGGCAGGTTTCGCCGATCGCGAGACAGTCGCCCTCGCCCGGGAGGCCGGCGCGTTCGCCTGCCTGGAACTTCCCTGCGAGCTGGAGGACCTGGTCGATGCGATCGACCGCGCCGTCCTTCAGACGCCCCTCTCGGACTGGCCGACCGCCAGGCGAGCCGATTCGGCGCATCGACTTCCGACCCCACGTCGGAAGCCCGCGCTTCGGCCGGAGCTCGCTGTCGTCTCGCGGTGGTCGGACCCGGAGCCGACTCCTACAATGCCCTGAGAGGCCCGGAAAAAATCGATTCCAGATGACAGTTTCCAGATGTCAGATTGATCTAACTCTCAGGGCCGCAAGGCATTCCTTCTCTGGAATTTGGAATTTGGAATCTTCGATCTGATTGTTCACAAACTCTGAGTGGCTTGAACGCGTCTCTCGGTTGTTTTGCGATCCTCCCTGTCCTTCTGTGGTTGCCTTCTCCGCATGAAAGTCGCCACCAGCCTACCTCCGCCGGCCACCCTGAAGGACCTGACCCGGCAAATCCAGCGCGCCCCGGGTTTCCCTGAGATTCTGGCCGCTCTCAAGAACGGCCGGAGCGCCACAATCGACGGCGCCTGGGGCTCGGCCTCGGCGCTCGTTGCGGCGGCCCTCGGTCTGCACGCGCCCTCCACCCTGGTGATCGCGATCGCACACGTCGGCGACGTGGACGACTTTCGCGAAGATGTCGCGACCTTCTCCGGGATCAGCCCCGAGGTCTTCCCCGCCTGGGAGAAACCCCCGCGCGAGCGGACACCCGACGACGAAATCTTCGGCAAGCGGCTCCGCGTTCTGAAGCGGCTGGCCGGCCCCGAACCGCCCCGACTGGTCGTCGCGCCGTTCCAGGCGATGCTGCAACCTGTGCCGAGCCCCGACTCCCTCGCCGGGATGTCGCGTCTGGTCGGACTCGGCGAGTCCGTCCCGATCGAGGAGCTGATGCGATGGCTCCAGGATCGGGGCATGTCGCGGGTCGAGGTGGTCGAGGTTTCGGGCGAATTCAGCCTCCGGGGCGGAATCCTCGACGTCTTCCCCATCGACGCCTCCGACCCGGTTCGAATCGAGTTCTTCGGCGATGAGGTCGAGTCGATCCGTCCCTTCGACGTCGCCTCTCAGCGCTCGCTCGACCGATGGAACTCCGTCAGTCTCACCGCCGGGCCGGCGGTCGACGAGATCGATCCGACCCATTTCGGCCACCCGGCCGACTTCTTCCCGGAATCGACCTGGGTCCTCCTCCTCGAACCCAACGACCTGCGCGAGGAAGGCCGGCAATACCTCGGACGACTGCCCGATGTCTCCGGCCTTTTCACCGTCGAGCAAGGTTTCGAGCGGCTGATCCGCCTGCCGACCATCGCTGTCTCGACGCTCGCGGCCGACTCGCTCGAAACAACCTGTCACCTCCGGGTCGAGAGTGTCGAGCGGTTCTCCGGCGACCTCGCCCGCGTGAAAGAGGAGCTCGAGAGCGCCTCGGCCGGCGATCGGGTCCTGATCGCCTGCCACAATCCCGCCGAGATCGAACGGCTCACCGAGGTCTTCTCCGATACCGAGCTCGCCCGATCGCGACGCCTCACCCTGACCCTGGGACGGATTCGATCGGGCTTCCACCTGATCGACGCACGCACACTCGTCATCGGCGATCACGAGCTGTTCGCCCGCGCGGAGGTTCGCCGCGCGGTGACCCGGCGCCGGTACGAGAGCCGGGCGATCGACAGCTTCCTTGACCTCAACGAGGGCGACCTGGTCGTCCACGTGAACCACGGAATCGCCCGGTATCGCGGCTTGCAGCTATTGACCAGGTCCGACGATCACGACGAGGAGACGATGGTCCTCGAATTCGCCGAGGGGACGAAACTGTACGTCCCGGTGGCGAAGATCGACCTCGTGCAGAAGTATGTCGGCGGCGGCAAGGCCGAACCACCGCTCTCCAAAATTGGCTCGTCCGCCTGGGAGAAACGAAAGAAGCGCGTCGCCGAGGCCGTTGT
>DAHZZC010000107.1 GCA_027435495.1 Planctomycetales bacterium | reverse complement strand
CTTTGACGCGCTGGATAAGCTCGTCGAGGAGTATGGGATCGCGGTCGGAATCCATAACCATGGTCCCGAGGACCGACACTACTCGAAGATCGCCGCCATCGAGCAGGCGATCAAGGACCATCACCCGAAGATCGGATGCTGCGTGGACACCGGCCATTTCCTCCGATCGCATGAAGACCCCGTCCATGCGGTCGAGGTTTTCGGCAAGCGGGTTTTCGGCGTCCACCTCAAGGATGTCAAGGACGCGAAGGAGTTCACCGTCCTCGGCCGAGGCGACCTGCGGACCGTCGATTTGCTTCGCGTCCTGGCCCGAAATCACTACGAATATTGTCTGGCGATCGAGTACGAGGAGAACCCCTCAAATCCCGCGGACGATATCCGAATTTGCCTGGCCGATGCACGACGCGCAATCGCCGAGGCGAAGAAGTCCTGATCGATTCCGAATAGGATCGCCCCGGGGATTGCCCTCGGCGCGTCCGCGGGGAACGTTACACTGGATCCCTGTCCGGGTGCTTTTCCACGGCCGGGGAGTGGTTCGGGATGATGACCGATCATCGGAGAACGTCGGCCTCGGAGTTCCATCGTGACATCTCGCTGACAACGTCCGACGGCCGGACCCTGCGGGGCCGGTGGTGGCGCCGGCCGACAACCAGGGGGATTATTGTCGTCGCCCACGGCTTTGGCGAACACGGTGGGACCTACGCTGCGACCGCCGAGGCCATCGGCCAGGCGCTCGACGTCGAGGTCGTTGCCTTTGACTTACGCGGTCACGGTCGGAGTTCAGGCCGCCGAGGCATCGTTCGGCGCTACGAGGACCTGGTCTCCGACCTCGCCCATGCAATCGAGTGGACAGCCCGTGCTCGACCCGAAGTCCCACGATTCGTGCTGGGACATTCCAACGGTGGCCAGGTCGCGCTGAGGTTAGCGCTCGATCCACCCTTGCCAATTGATGGTTTCATCGTCTCGAACCCCGCGCTCCGCATCCTCATGGCGATTCCGCCCCACGTTTTGCGGGTCGGGATGTTCCTCAACCGATATGCCCCCTGGATCACCCTCCGGGCCGCAACAAAGGTCGAGCGGCTGACCAGAGACGTTGCGGTCCAGCGGCATCACCTCGCCGATCGCCTCCGGCACAACCGGATGAGTGCCCCGCTTTTCTTCGGGATGGTGCAGGGGGGGGCGATGCTGATCGACCGAGCCCACGAGATCCGATCTCCGATCGTGATGGTGATCGGAGGGCAGGACCCGATCGTCGATCCCTCTGCCGCGCGCGAGTTCTACGATCGCCTCGGCAGCGACGACAAAACGTTGCTCCTCTATCCGAAGATGCTCCACGAGCCGCTCAACGAACTCGGCCGGGAGCAAGTGCTCGCCGACCTCATTCGATGGCTCGAGCCGCGCCTTCGAGCTTGAACAATAACAGCTCCATGAAGCGCCGACCTAACCGGCGTGACTAGTAACAACTTCTGCTTGCGCATTCGAACGTTGTGAGTCAAGGATGAGCAGGGGGCGATGCCCGGCTATGGCGGCCGGGATGACCGACCTCGCCTTGACCTGGCGCAAGTGTTTCACTCGTCCACCCGCTCAGGTAGCGATTGGACACCACCCGCATTTTCTGGGATGTGGTATCTCGAGTCTTCGTCTGAAGATCCCTTGACCAGGAGGGAAGCGCCAGGTGTAGGCGTCTCGAGGCGCGAGATGGCGATCAAGCCCGAACAAAACGATGTCCGGGCATCCGTCGGACCATCCGCTTCAATTCAAGGACGCTGAGCGTCGCCATGACCTGTGCCGCCGTCATCTTTGTTTGCGCGATGAGATCGTCGACGCCGGTCGGCGTATCATCGAGCCGGCCGAGGAGAGACCTCTCGGGATCGGTGAGGGTCAACTCGGCAGGATGACGGACAGGCGGCTCATCGGGCGCCGTTCGTACTTCCTTCACTAACGGGCCAAGCTCTTCGAGGATGTCGTCAACCGTTTCGACCAGCCGGGCACCGTCGCGGATGAGCCGGTGGCATCCCCGGCTGCTGAGGCTGTCGACCGGGCCAGGCACGGCGAAAACCTCGCGGTTCTGCTCCATCGCGTGATTTGCCGTGGATAAGGAGCCGCTCCTCGGCGTTGCCTCGACGACCACCACACCCAGGCTCAGTCCTGAGATGACTCGATTACGCTGGGTAAAGAGGCCGGCGAGCGGCATCTGCCGCATCGGCATCTCGCTGATCAGAGCCCCGGCCTCCACGACACCCCTGGCCAGGTCCTCGTGCTCGGGCGGGTAGATGGAAGCCAGTCCGTTTGCCAGAACAGCGATCGTCCGCCCGCCGGCTCTGAGGGCACCCCGGTGCGCTGCGGCGTCGATCCCGCGAGCGAGTCCTGAGATCACCGTGACACCCACTCGTGCCAGGCCGGATGCCAATCGTTCGGCAACCCGCATTCCGTAGGGGCTACCGTGCCGCGAGCCAACAATGGCGATCGCGATCTGATCACGCGGCTCGAGCTTCCCCTTGCAGTAGAGCAAGGCGGGTGGGTCGGGGATGTTTTCCAGCGGGGGCGGATACTCAGGATGGTCGCGGGCCAGGAGGCGGACGTTCGAACGTTGGCAGAGGGTGAGTTCTGCCTCGGCGTCGTGATCTTGCCGGGCGCGAGCAATCTTCTCGGCAAGCTTAGGGCCGACGTTCGCCACCGACTTCAGCTCAGCGATCGTCGCCGCGAGGACTCGTTCAGCCGAGCCGAATCGCGCCAGCAAAGAGCGCGAAGTCTGCGGCCCAACACCGGGGACCATCGAGAGCCGAAGCAGGTCGAGCAAATTGGGATCGGGGACCGGGGCTTCCATCGAGGGATCCGCATCCAGCATCGGGGTCGATCCTTCTCAGGGTCGGTCAAGCAGAGCCCGAATGTCCTCGCCGCCCGCGGCGTCGGTCAGTTCCACCCTTCCGATCGACCGGGGCAAGACGAAGCGGATACGGCCGCCCCGGTTTTTCTTGTCGCGACCCATCGCCTCAATCAACTGGTCGGGGTCGAGCCCCTCGGCGGAAGTTGGCAGGCCGAAGCGGTCGAGCAGGCCGACGATCCGGTCGACAACCTCCGGCCCGATCCATCCAAGCCGGGCCGCGAGGCGGGCCTCAACGACCATCCCAATCGCGACCGCCTCGCCATGCTGATACGGACCGTCGTATCCGGCGACCGCCTCAATCGCATGGCCGATGGTATGCCCGAAATTCAGGACGGCGCGAAGACCGGTCTCCTCACGCTCATCCTTCGAGACAACCTCTGCCTTCAACTCACAACTTCTCGCCACGATTCGGCGGAGGGCCCGGGGATCGCGGTTGAGAATGGGAGCGACCGAGTCTTCCAGTTCCTGGAAGAAATTACGGTCGAGGATCACTCCGTACTTGACGACCTCGGCGAGGCCGCACTTCAGTTCACGATCGGGGAGGGTCCGCAGCGCATCCGTCTCGATCCAGACACAAGCCGGCTGGTGAAAGGCTCCGATGATGTTCTTGGCGCCAGGGTGGTTGACTCCAACCTTCCCGCCCACCGAACTATCGACCTGGGCCAGAAGTGTCGTCGGAACCATGACCAGCGGAACACCTCGCGCGTACGTCGCGGCCACAAAGCCGGCGAGGTCGCCGATCACGCCGCCACCGATCGCGACGATCGCCGTGTGGCGATCGGCCTTCCGCTCGACCAGCCGATCGTAGAGCCTCAACGCCATGGCGAACGACTTGCTCGCTTCACCCGGTGGGATCACGGCCAAGTCTGACGCGATGCCTACCTTCGCGAGCCCATCGCGATAGGATTCGATGATCCCGAGGGCCTCGAGATGCTCATCGGTGACGATCAGCACCGACCGGCACGAGCGCCCAGCCCACGAAGCTCCGAGAGCTTCTCGGACGAATGGCCCGAATTCCCCCGATCGGCCCGAGACCACCCGGATCTCGTACGACCGAGAGCCGAGATCCACGGCCACGCGGAGATTGGACGGGTCGATCAATCCTGCCATCACCATCGACGAGTTTCCGG
>DAHZZC010000106.1 GCA_027435495.1 Planctomycetales bacterium | reverse complement strand
GGAGCCGAGCTGGTCGAGGACGAACTGACCAGCCTCACGGCCGAGCAGATCCGGAACCGGCTCCTCGCCGCTCTCGACGCTCAGCATCGCCCCGAGATGCGCGAAATGGAGAAGGCCGTCCTGCTCCAGATCCTCGATTCGAGCTGGATGGAACACCTTCGGGCCATGGACCATCTCCGTAGTTCGATCGGATTGCAGGGCTACGCCCAGGTCGATCCGAAGGTCGAATACAAGCGGGAAGGGATGCGGATCTTCGCGGAGATGTGGGCGGCCAGCGCGGATCGCGTCACCGACCTGATCTACCGGGTCGAGCATTTTGACCCCGAGTTCCTCGACTACCTCGGCTCCCGTTATAACTAGCTCGATCGGGCCCAGACGATCCACTCACAGGCCGAGTCTCAACTTGTGGCCCCGCCCCAATCGGGGGTCGGCCGCCAGCAGGCCGAGGCGATCGCCGCCAGTCAAAATCCCGGCGAACGGAAGCCGGAGCCCGTGAGGAACGTGGGGAAGAAGGTCGGTCGGAACGATCCCTGTCCCTGTGGATCCGGTAAAAAGTTCAAAGCCTGTTGCATGCGGAAGCAGGCGTCGGTCGATCCGTTCTGAGGTGAGTCCCGAGTGAGGATCGCCCCGCGATCGCGGTCGATCGGAACGGTACGCTCATCCAGCCTCTTGCAAGGACGCTGGAGGTAAGAACCCTCGTCGGAAAGATTTAAGGCGGTGTGCCGGGCCCAGCCGATGGAGAGGATCGGCTGGGGCGGACGGACCCGATATCCAGGGTCTGTCATCTCAGGATCGGCCGAGTCCCGGTCCCGTCCGAGGTCGACCGGATCGAGGCACGGCAATTGCTTCCGGAGGATCACACTCATCCGGACGACAACCGGGCACCCTTCCGGGAAAGGATTCCCCGAGATGCCTCTGGCTCTGAATCTGACCTACATCGCCGCCCTGCTGATCTTCTCGCCGATCTTGATTTACCGGTGGGCCCGCAGCGGCAAGTACCGCGAAGGCTGGCGAGAGAAGCTCCGTGGCGAGGCTCCGCTTCGGATCGGCCACCAGCCTTGCCTCTGGTTCCACGCCGTGAGCGTCGGCGAGGTCTTGCTGCTCCGCCCGCTTATCCGCGAACTCTCCCGACGAAGGCCAGGTTGGGAGATCCTGATCTCAACCACCACTTCGACCGGCCTGGCCGTCGCGCGGCGGACCTTTCCCGACCTCGTCACCTTCTACGCACCGCTCGACTTCACCTGGTCTACACGCCGAGCTGTTGAACGGATTCGGCCGACCGTGCTGGCGCTTGTGGAACTGGAGCTCTGGCCGAACCTGATCCGGACCGCGAAGGAATCCGGGGCGAAGGTCGCCATCATCAACGCCCGGCTCAGTGCCCGGAGCTTCCGGGGCTATCGGCGTCTCCGTGGGCTCCTGCGTTCGACACTGGCCCAGATCGACGCAGTCTCGGCCCAGAACGACGAGTATGCGAGCCGCTTTGTGAACCTGGGGATTCCTGGCGATCGGGTTCGGATCACCGGTTCCGTGAAGTTCGACGGCCTGGAAAGCGATCGGAATAACAGCCGGACCCGGGAGCTGCGCCGGTTGCTGGGCCTCTCGCCAGCCGAGCTGGTCTTCGTCGCGGGAAGTACGATGGAGGGTGAGGAAGCCGCCGCGTACTCGGCCTACACAGAGGCCAGTCGCCAGCACCCGGGCCTCCGCCTGGTCCTGGTCCCGCGCCACGCCGAGCGGTTTGAAGCGGTTGCGCAATGGCTTGAGCGTCAGGGGCGGGTCGTCGTGCGGCGGAGCCGGCTCGAAGGAACCCCCGGCGAGCTCCCTCGTCGTCCCGAGGGGCGACCCCCTGTGATTCTGATCGACACCATCGGCGAGCTGGGGGCGGTCTGGGGCCTGGCCGACATCGCGTTTGTCGGGGGAAGCCTGCTCCCAGGCCGGGGCGGCCAGAACATGATGGAACCGGCCGCTTACGGGGCCTCGGTGATGTTCGGGCCGCATACCTCCAACTTCCGGGAGACGGTCGAGCACCTTCTCCGCCACGGTGCGGCCCGGCGTGTGATCGATGCCGAAGATCTCGCGCGGGCCCTTCTGGAAGATCTGGAAGATCCCGAGGCCGCCGCAGCCCGAGGCGAGGCCGCGCGTCGGATCGTCCTGGCTCAGCACGGTGCGGCCGGCCGGACCCTCGCCGAACTTGATCGGCTTGTCGAGATCAACACCTCCTGCGCTGCCGCCTGAACCGAAACTCCGGGAACTCCTTGCCATTTCGTCGATGAATCGATGAAATAAGGGCCGAAACTGGGATCGCTCGAGGCAAATCCGGCCTGGACCGGGGCCTCGTGCCTCCCTTGACCCCTCCCAGAAATCGGAGAATTCCATGAGCGAGAAGGAAGAAGGCGCCGGGACACCGGCCCCCCAGCAGGCACAGCAGGGGACCGAGGTCCACGTCGACGACTCTGGCACTTTGCCGTCGTACTCCAACTTCTGCCGGGTCACGGCCACGCCCGAGGAAGTGATTCTCGACTTCGGACTCAATCCCCAGCCCTTTGCGACCGGCCGCCAGGAGGTCAAGGCGAACCAGCGGCTGGTCATGAACTTCTACACCGCGAAGCGGCTGCTCACCGCCCTGAGCATGACCATCCAGCGCCACGAAGGGACCTTTGGCTCGATCGAGCTGGACGTCCGACGTCGTGCGACCAGCCAGCCTCAGGCCTATCCCCAGCCAGGCCGGGTTGGCCCTCAGGGAATTGTCGAGTAAAGTTCGTCTGCTCCCGCCTTCCCACAATGGGCGGCTCGCCCCCGCGTCGTAACCCGACGCATGGGCTGGGCCGCCTTTTCTTTTTTTCAACATCGCCTCTCTTATCCCAGGCAACCTGGGTCTCCGGCCTTTCCCAACCTTTCGTCGGTGATCCCCAGGGACTGTGGCGTCAAGGATGCCGACGTTGCGGAGATCGTCGGATTTTCCGGTCGTGCGGCTCTTTGTCTGATTGAACGGGGGGCGTTTGGCCGATTTTGGGGTTGTGACGATCCCGCTCGCGCATGCGGGCTCTGTCGAATGAGGCAGACGTGCCGAGGGCTTCGGCTCATCTTCATGCGCCGTGGGCGCCGATAATACGGTGGTGCCGGGCGACACGGCCTCGGTCCAGGACGGACGAGTCCAGCGTTAGGAGATAAAGGAATGTCTCAGCCATCCCGACCGTGGGCCCGGGGCCCTGCCGAGCAGCGGCGCCGCCGCGAAATCAGGCTCGATCATCCGACACCCCTGGAAGATCGCCGGATGCCGGCGCCGGTTGTTGCGGCATTCCCGCTGCAAGCGATCTTCACGGCGGCGGCGACGCCGACGAACTCCGACCTCGGCACGGTGACCGTGACGACTGGGTCGACCACGCTCGCCGGCTCAGCGGCGCCGATTACCTCGGTGGCCGAGCTGACGCCCAATTCGGCCTTCGGTGGCGACATCGTCAACATCGCGCCAGGGCCAGGCGGGGTGTTCGGTAGCGCCATCTACGCGATCTCGCGCGGCTCTGGCGGGAATCCTGCGGCGATCAATCGTCCCGGTGTGATCTATCGTGTCGACCCGGCGACGGGCAAGACGAGCGTGTTCTTCGACCTGAACACGGTCCTCGCCCAGACCGACCCGACCAGCACGACCTCCTCGCCCGCAGGCAACTCGTTTGGGCCGGGGACTGGGTTGGTGAACTGGTATAGCATGACCTTCGATCCCCAGGGTCAGTTCGACGGGACGCCCTCGCTGTTCGTTAGCAGCGTGGATCAGAAAGACCCCAACAAGAACATCATCTTCCAGATCTCGCCCAGCGGCCAGTTGATCGGCGTCTTCGTCCAGATGACCAACGGCCTCTCGGCGCAGAAGTTCAACCTGAGTCCGACCGCGATCCTGATCCCGCCGATTCAGGACCAGCAATTCCTGTCCGGGATGATCGCCGGGAGTGGGATCAGCTCGACGAGCGGGAAGTTCGCGGCGCTCTATTTCAACTCCAGCGCTTACTCGCCGGGGCAGGTGATCAGCGACGCCACGGAGGCCCTGCCGACGGGCGTCAGTCAGACGGAGCTGGGGCTGCCGGTCTCCACGACTTTCCTGACCAACAACACAACGATCTCCTCGGGGACGGTCAACACGGGCCCGATCGTCGGCCTGACGGCCTCGAACTCGTACTACGGCAACCAGATCTTCTCGGTCTTCACCGACTTCGGCACACCGGCTGGCGGCGGCATCCCCGCCAAGCCGGGGTTCAGCGGGGTGCAAGGGAGCAACGGCGGCCTGTTGCTCGGAGCCACCACCACGCTGACGACCTTCAGCAGTGGGACCTCCACTGGCAGCGGCAACCCGTCGATCACCGACAACATTCCCGCGGTCAGCACGCTCTACCGGCGGTTCTACGGGATCGCCTTCGATCAGTACGGCTACTTCTCGCAAGGCCTCGCCCTGACCGCGACCTCGACCGCGGCCGGCGGGACTGGTACGTCCTCGACGACCAGCGGGACGACGACCTACACGCTCGGCAGTGGACAGCCGGCCTACATGGGAAGTCTGTTCGTCAGCGACCTGGCCTCAAGCCTGTACGTCTCGACGACGCCGCTCTCGCCACTGCCGACCTCGAGCATTCTCGTACCGGTCTCTGGCTCGGGCATCCTGAGCGTGACGACCGATTCGGCCGGTAACGTCATCCCGTCGATCACCAGCAGCGGGACGGCTTCCGGCTCGGCTGGCGGCCGGATCATCCGGATTCAGCCCAACGGTGTCGCGACGCTGTTCGCCTACGGCTTCAACGTCTCGCCGCTGACCGACTACACGAGCTTCCAGGATTCGACGCTGAGCATCGGGTTCTCGGCCGACGGCACGATCCTCTA
>DAHZZC010000105.1 GCA_027435495.1 Planctomycetales bacterium | reverse complement strand
CGTGGTGAAGTCTAGATACCGATAGAGATGCCGGACCTGCTGCTGTCGGACCGCCTCCGGCCCGAGCCGGCGGACCATCGGGTGATTCCCGACCGGGACCAACTCGGGTGTGAAGAAGAGCTTGCCCGCCGCCTCCTCATCCCTCAGGAGACGCCTCGGCTTGACCCGCACCGACGCCTTCGAATCCCAGTTCGCCAGCTTGCTCACGATCGTGAACGGCGGACGATGGTTCGAGAGGGGCCCGGCCTCGACGCGTCCCGGACCGATGGTCGGCAGGCCGACGCCGTTCGTGGAACCCTGGATCAGAAATCCGCCGCTGAGATCCAGACTCATGATCGTTTTTCCCGCTCTCCAGAACGGCGTAGCTCCTCCTGGAATCCGGAATCTGGAATCTGGAATCCGGAGCCGGCCATTCCTCCCAGATCAAACACATTCAGACGAGCATCCCCGCCGGCTCGACCTCACGCACGATGGGGCTTCGGGGAGGCGACCAGGTCGGCAGCTCGCAAAGGCCGCCGCCACAGTATGTGTGGTGCCAGAGCTGAGTGGAGATCACGCTCATCAGCCCGATGTCGGCCAGGAACCGGCGAGGCGAGAGCCGGGACGTCCGCTCCATCGCCCGTCGCTCCGATTCCACGGCGGCCGGATCGAAGTAGCCCGACGCCCGAATCGACTCTGGACTCAGGAGCTGGTCGACCCAGGCGGGCCGGTCGGAGCCGAGGAACGTCCCCGACATGTTCGCGCGGAACATCGTCTTGCGGCGGCCGGCAATTCGGGGCGGGAGGGTCCGCGCAGCCACCTGGCGGAGAATCCACTTGTCGGTCATCCCGTGCAACTTGTATTCCGGCGCGATCTGAGAACAGAACGTGATCACGTCGTGATCGAGAAACGGATAGCGGGTCTCGATCGAGGCGGCCCGCGCTACACGGTCCCCCTTGGCGATCATCAGGAGCCCGGCGAACATCACCCGAAACGCCACATAAATCGACTGATTGAGCGGGTCCCAACGACCGATTCGGTCGTTGGTGATGTCAAGGTCGGAATACGCGTCGTGATCGTCGAGCCGGTCCCACATGGCCTCGGAGTAGAACATCGGCCGGGTCTGGGCGGTCAGCTCAAACATGTCCTGCTGCGCTGGTCGGACTCCGCCGATGGCCCGGCGCGGGATTTCGGGCAGACTGCGGCCGGCCGGCGCCCGGCCTCCGGAGATCGACCGCAAGACCCGACGCGCAACCTCGGCCGCTTTCGGCGACCGCCCGAAAAGCGCGTTCCGGACCTTCTGCGTCTTGAACCAGAGGTAGCCGGCGAGTCCCTCGTCTGAGCCTTCACCGGTCAACGCGACCTTGTAGCCGCTGGCTCGGACGGCCTGAGCGAGCCGGAGCAGGCAGGCACACGAGGTATCCAGCACCGGCCCCTCCGCCGCGACGATCAGTTCGGGATAGGCTCGGGCAATGTCGGCCCGGGTCATGGTCACGGTCGTCAGCTTCGAGCCGAGAATCCGGGCCGACTCCACCGACTTCGACCGTTCATCGGGACCTGCGCGATCCAGCCCGATTGTGAACGACGGCACCGCCTCGCCCCGGACGGCCTTCGTCAGCCCAAGGACGGTCGTCGAATCGAGCCCGCCGCTGATGTAGCTCACCACCGGGACATCGGCCATCAACCGACGCTCAACCGCCCGCGTGAGCCTCTCCTCAAGCTCGTCGATGAGCGGCTCAGGATCTTCCATCCGTCGTTCCTGACCGGCGTCGGGGAAGTCGAGGTCCCAGTATTTCCGAAGGTCAACCTGCCCCGGCCTGACCCGGAGGAAATGCCCTGGCGGGATCGACCGAATCCCCTCGAAGAACGTCCGGGTCGTCCCGGCCGAGATGAAGTGGAAGAAGTAATCGACCCCCTTCGGATCCGGCCGAGGCGCCACCATCCCCGAGGCAAAGAGCGACTTCACCTCCGAGGCCCAGAGCAGCCAGCCGTCGGCCTCGGCGTAATAGAGTGGGCAGACGCCCATCCGATCGCGCGGGAGGAGGAGGATGCGGTTCCGGCGGTCCCAGAGCGAGAGGGCAAACTGGCCGTTGACCCGCTCGAAGAGGTTCTCGCCGTGGTCCTCATAGAGGTGAACCCAGGCCTCGGTGTCGCATCGGGTCGCCAGATGGTGGCCGCGGGCGAGCAGATCGGGGCGCAGTTCGTGGTAGTTGAAGAGCTCGCCGTTGTAAGCGACCCAGATGGTCCCGTCCTCGTTGGAGATCGGCTGGCGTCCCCCTTCGAGATCAACGATCGAGAGTCGGCGAACTCCCAGCGCCACCCCTGGCTCGATGTGGATCTGCTCGTCATCCGGCCCTCGATGAGCGATGGCTCCGGTCATCGCCCGAAGCCGCCCCGCGGGGAAGGTTCGTTCCCCGACCAGATCGAACGCACCGGCAATCCCGCACATATTCGCCTCTCTCTGATTTTGATGTCTCGGACGGGTGAGAATTCGCGAGGATCCGGGCCGATCAACCGCCGCTCGCGTCCGCGGCGACCCTGCTGGCGCCCGCCCCGGGATCGACGTCTGCTACATGGGTTCCCGCGAACTGGGGATCGGCATGGGACGCCGGCTCGAGCTCGGCCCGGGCGATCGCCCGGTCATCGCGCGTTGGAGCTCCACCCCAGATGGCCGACCAGATCGCCGGCCAGACCTCCGCTCGATCGCGCACCGGAGCCTTGATCCAGGGACGCAAGTGGCAGACCACCCGACGCGCTGCCTCATCGCCGTAGGTCATCCAGGTCCGGAGCGGCGTGGGCTTGCGGACAATATCGCTGACCGCGTGAATGCAGTTCAGCGCAAGGATCTCGGCCCCCTCGCGATATCCGAGGTCGATCGCCTTGTAGAGAATCGTCCGCCCCGGCACGCGCCCTTCAAGCAGGTCGATCTGGCGGAGAGCCCGCTCGTAAAGGCCCCGATCGATCTCGTACGGCCCCCACCGGCTGACCCGGTGGTTACCGTCGAGGACCAACTCCAGCGCGTCGCGGGTGGTGAGGTTGGCCCCTGGCTCGGCCCTTGTCGGGCGGCCGTTCCCCTCAACCAGTCCGAACGTCGCCCCGCATCGGTGGCCTCGAACACTGAACCAGTTGATGTGGTGCAGCTCGACCTTCGGCTGATCCGACGATCCGCCAGGCTGGCTCACCCGGGCGAAGGTTGCGAAACAATGCGACCGCGTCGGCGTGTTTGCCTTCTCGGCGGAATAAATGACCATGAAATACGAGTCCGCGACCGGGAGGCGCGTCGGAGCCTGCTCGGCGTTTGGAACGACAGCGACGGTCATCAGGGC
>DAHZZC010000104.1 GCA_027435495.1 Planctomycetales bacterium | reverse complement strand
CGAAGGTCGGGATCATCGAGGTGGAAGCGAGCGGTCGGGGCTCACTTTCCGAAGGCGGCGGCCGGTATGGCCGCCCCCGCTTTCCTCGCAGCAAACCGGGCGGGTCGCTTCCGGCCGGGTTTGCCCGGGGCCTTCGCCACGATCCGACGCCCGGAACTCGGCTCGCAGTCGTGCGAACCTCGCTCGTGGGCGACAATGGATGCGGGTCGGGTCCCGAGATCGCCGACAGAGAAGCCTCGTTCAGGTCGACCGTCGAGGTCTGCCGGCCTCGATTCGGTCACGACTCGAACGTCCGCCGCCACGGGTACCGGTTGCCGTTGATGGCTTCCCGGCTGGCCGTGCTGCGATGGTGTGAAGGAGCCTGGAATGGTCGGGATGCCGCATACCACGGAAATGATCGGTGATACGGGATACCAGGCCATTCCTTCGCGCATGACGTCGTGATGGGTGCGACGGGTGCGCAGGGTCTGGCCATTGTCCTTGACGTTCGCGATGAGCGCGAACGACCGCGTCCCGAGATTCAGCCGGTTCGAAAGCGTCCGGGCCGACAGCGTCAGGTTCGTGCGGTGGAACATGGCGAAACCCTCGCATCCGCCGTTCAGGCGGGAGTTGGAGGTGACCGAGATCGGGGCGGAAAGAAGACGCCGGCGTCTCGGGTCACGGTGGATGGGGACGACGCTACGTCCCGCGAGATCGATTCGGTTAACGGGTCATGGGGTTCCGAGAAAACGGTCCGGTCGGATGGAGCCGGGCGACACGCTCAGCGCCATCGTCGCGCAACGATCAAGAGGGATAGGCCGGTCCTCGGACGTGGCGAGGATCGGCGATCCTTCGAGGGATCGAAACGAGACTCTCAGGTGGTTCGTCGACGTAGACATCCTATCGCGAAGAATTGTTCGCGCGGAATCGGAAAAAATTCGAAAACCCGGCCAGGTGGAGCGTCCGGCGGTGGGCCACGGTGAGGTGCGGTCCTCGATAGACGACGCTGAAACCCTGATTTAGCAACAAGTTGAGTGGGCCCCAGTTGTTTCGGACGAACAGCCAGCGGAATTCGGGGTCGAGTTTGGGAAAACCGGGTGGGAGGTTGATTTCCATCTTGTTGCTGTAGAGCCGGCGACGGGACGAGAGCGGGGCGGAGACGTCGTAGTCGGCGAGGACGGCATCGTCGGGGGCGACCTGTCGGATCCAGGCCCAGATCTCGGCGGCCTCTCGGCGATCGAAAGGGATGGGAGCGAATTCCAGTCGACGGGAGACGTCTCGCAGGCCGAAGCCGCCCAGCACCGCCGCGACCAGCCAGACCGCCGCCAGTTCGAGGCGGCCGAAACGGCGAGGGATCAGCCGGGCGGCGAGCCGGGCGTATCCGACCAGGCCGGCGGCCAGGACGAACGCGACCATCGGCATCGCGTAGCGGACGTGATGCCACTCGGTGGTGCTGAGGAACCGCAAGGCCCAGCGTCCGTTGCAGAGGCTCCAGATCCAGGGCAGGGCGAGGATCGCCGTCCGGGGCGCCAGGAGCATCAAGAAGGCCCATCCACCCAGCCCGAGGACCAGCGCCTCGGCGGCCGTCCAGGTGGTTTCGGCGAGCGAGGCGCGCGGGCCGAGGAACTGGTCGATGAAGGCGTCCGGCGTCCCGTGCCCGACGACGAATTGCAGGTAGCCGAAGAAGCCGAAGAGAATCCAGCCGAGCCCGAGGAGAATCATGGCATCGCGCCATCGGAGGGAGACGGTCAGCGATTCGGGGCGTCGGGGCGGCAGGAGGGCGAACGTCATCACGGCGATCGCGAATTCCTGCCGGCAGGCGAGCATCCCGCCGATCCCGATCGCGGCCCATCCGACCGATCGCTCGCGGACCCCTCGAACGGCCCAGAGGACAAAAGGCGTCACGAATTGCAGCTCGCGGAAGTCGTTCCAGGCGAGCGGCCAGAGCAGGGGGGTGAGCGGGACCAGTGCAGCGGCCAAGATCGCGGCACCCTCCGATCGCGACTCGGCCCGGACCAGTCCGTAAGCGGCCGGGATCACCCACCAGAAGACAAGGCTCTGAAGGACCAGGAGAGTTCGGGGGTCGGGAAAGACCCGGTAGATCGGTGCCAGCGCGAACCGCAGCGGCGAGAGATAGTTCATCTTCCAGACCGAGGGCCCTTCCTGGGCGTAGGCCGCGATCGGTCGGACCGTGATCTTCTGGTCGCCGAAGGTGAGCGCCCAGTACCACTGATTGTAATAGGCGAGGTCCCACGACCAACCGCTGCGCAGTTCCTCGTAGCGTCGGAGCGACTGATAGGTGGTAAGGGTGGTCATCGCGGCGGTCAGCACGACGACGATGAGCCAGCCCCAGGTGGAGGGCGCGGGCATCGGATCGATCGGGTCGGCTCCGGGATCGTGCAGGGGCGTCGGCATCGGGGGGTTGTCTCATGAGACGCAGAGGGGCCACGGCGGGAAGGGTTATCCGACGCGGTGGCGATGCGAGGGTGGTTGATCACCCTCGCGGAGGGACCAGGTTCACCGGGTTCCTCGGCGGTTCGCCGAGCAGTAGCCGGCGGACCTCCTCGGCGGTTTTGGTTCGGAGTTCGATGTAGCCCTCGACGCTGTAAAACGCGGTGTGCGGGGTGAAGAGGATGTTCGGATGGTTGCGGAGTCGCTCGTTCTCCAGCGGCTCGCGCTCGACGACGTCGAGCCCGGCCGCGGCGATCTGGCCCGAGTCGAGGGCATTCAGGAGGGCCTCCTCGTCGACCACCGGTCCGCGCGCCGTGTTGATCAGAATCGAGCCGGGACGCATCCGGGCGATCGTTCGGGTGTTGATGAGGTGGCGGCTCGCGGCGTCGAGGTAGCAGTGCAGGCTGACGAAATGGCTTTGCTCCAGCAGCTCGCCCAGGTCATGGACCCGGCGGATGCCGAGCGCCTTGTCGATTCCCTGGCGCAGGTACGGGTCGTAGAAGACGACATCGAGCCCGAGCGCCTTCGCGCGGAGTGCCGTCGCGGTCCCGATTCGGCCGCAGCCGATGACGCCGAAGGTCCGGCCGCGGAGTCTTGGGGCGCCGAGGGCCGATCGATAGTCCCACGTTCCGGCCCGGATCGCCTCGTGCGAGCTGACCAACCGCCGGGCGATCGCGAGGAGGAACATGATCGCGTGATCGGCGACCTCCTCGGTGCCGTAGTCAGGGACGTTGCAGACGACCAGACCATGTCGGGCGGCGGCCTCGATGTCGACGTTGTTGTAACCGACCCCCGCGCGGACGACGCCTCGGCATCGCTTCGCCAGAGCGAAGCTCGATTCGGCGAGGATGGGAAGGTCGTGGAAGACCATGATCGCGTCGGCCGTCGGGAGATGGTCGGCGAGCTGAGATTCGTCGGTCGCCCGGGCTGGAATGAGGTCGGCGATGTCCCCCAGGACGGCCGATTCGACCGAGGTCTCTTCGAGGAAGTCGGCGATCAGCACGCGGAAACGCTCAGGCATCGGAGTCTCCTTGGGGGGCCGTGGTTGGGAACGTCGGCCCGAGGGGCGGGCGGCCCGACGGGCTTCGAGGGGTCCGATCCCGGACCATCGGCTCGGGGGCTGCGGGCAACAGAAGCCGCGACGTCCGGAGACACAGATTTCCGGCGTCGAGTTTGAGTGGGCGGCGGGATCTCGGCATCACGCGATTGGGCCTTTCGAAGTCGGACCGGTTCCCTCAGGCCCGACGGACAGACCCCCTTGGTTCACCCACCCCGGCCGGTTCGCCTGCAAGCTTTGGGACGGCGAGGTCCGCGGGACCGGCCGACCGCGTTGGTGCGGCGATCTCCGCGCGGCCCGTCCGGCCTGGGGCCAGGTTGCCGGGCGCCGCACGAGGTTTCTATTTTGCAAGAACGGTCGAGAGGAAGGAAGTGGACGGATGCCTCGAAACCAGGCGATACTGGCGGAAGGCGCGATCGTCCGGGTCCTCGGGATCGGCCCGAGGCGGATCGAGATCGTTGGCGAGCCTGGCGAGTTCAAGGGCCTCCGGCTCGACTTTTAGTGCGCCGCGAAGTCGTTCCTCCTCGCCAGGACTCGACGGTCCACGCACCGCGATCGAACCATGCTCCGTATCCCGATTGATGATCTGGACGACCCTCGGATCGCGGTTTTTCGTGACCTGAAGGCCACGAACCAGACCCGGCACCTCAACCGGTTCGTGGTCGAGGGGGAGCGGCTGGTCGACCGCCTGATCGAGAGCCGGTTCCCGGTCGCGTCGGCCCTGCTCGCCGAGCGGTACGAGGGGAAGCTCGCGCGGTCGATCCCCGACGACGTACCGGTCTACGTCCTCCCCGACCCTCTGGTCGACCGAGTCGTCGGGTTCCCGTTCCATCGGGGAATCCTCGCCAGCGGCGAGCGCCAAGACTGGCCGTCGATCGAGGAGCAGGCGAGCGACCGGTCGCGGCCGTTCCTCGTCGTCGTCTGCCCGAAGATCAGCAACCCGGAGAACCTTGGCGCGATCGCGAGAATCGCTGACGTCTTCGGCGTCGGTGCGATTTTGACCGGACCGGGATGTCCCGACCCGCTCTCTCGTCGGGTTCTGCGGGTCTCGATGGGCTCGGCGTTACGGATGCCGGTGATCGTCGAGGACCATCCGAGGGAGGTCGCGAGCCGGCTGGTCGAGGCGTCGGGCTTCGTATTTTTCGCGGCGGTTGCCGACCCGTCGGCGGTGCCGTTCGCCCGGGCCGGGCGGCCCGATCGGCTCGGCCTGGTTCTGGGCGACGAGCACGAGGGGGTCGATCCCGACTGGCTCCCGCTCTGCCGGGCGTCGGTCACGATTCCCATGCGCCCGGGCGCTGGATCGTTGAACGTCGCCGTGGCGGCGGGCATTCTTATCCATCATTTCGCGGCGCCAGTGGTCTGAAACCGATGTCGATCTTTGGCGGATTCCCGGAAGCGCCCCGGCATTTTTTCTGATAGAATTCCAGAAACTGGGCGGACTTGAAGTCTCCGATCGATCGTGGGCACGTCAAGAGCGGGCGACCTCATGGCTACTCCGCAGAGCATTGTGCCGACGCTTCAAATCCGGAGCGGGCCGTTCGCCGGCCAGATCTTCACGCTCGATCGCGACGTGACGATCATCGGCCGGAATCCCGAGTGCGACGTGGTTCTCCAGCCGAAATCGGTCTCGCGCCGGCACGCGGCGGTTGTCCGCAAGAGCGAGGGTTTCCTGCTCCGCGACATGGGGAGCACCCGCGGGACCTTTGTCGAAGGGCAGAAGATCAGCCAGCCGGTGATGCTCCGCGATGGCCAGACCGTGCAGATTGGCGAGCTTCTGCTGACCTTCACCAGCCGGCTGGTGCAGATCCAGGAGGGCGACGATCAGCAATCGACCGTCTACGCGGCGATTGACCTGCGCAACCCGGGGAGCAGCGCGAAGAACCTGCCGGCGGTCCGTCCGGAGGTGAAGCTCCGAGCCCTTCTCCTGATGATTCAGGAGCTGAGCGGGGCGCTGGTGCTCTCGGAAGTGCTCGAACGGATGTTTCGTTCGCTTTTCGAGCTCTTTCCCCGGGCGGAGCGCGGGTTTGTCCTGCTGAAGGATCCGGTCAGCGGAACACTTGTCCCTGAGTCGGTCCGGTCGCGATCGGGACCGACCGGCGAGCTCTCGATTAGCAAGACACTGCTCCACCGGGTGCTCGACGAGGGGCACGCGATCCTTTCGAAGGATGTCGCCGCGGAATTCGCCGAGAGCCCGAGCGTCTCCGAGAGCCAGATCCGGTCCCTGCTCTGCGTCCCACTTCTCGACCAGGATCGCCGACCGGTCGGCCTGATCCAGATCGACACTCGAGACGGCCGGGGACGGTTCGACGAGGAAGACCTCGACCTGCTCGTCGCAGTCGCCAGCCAGATCAACGTCGCCGTGCAGAACGCCCGGCTTCACCGGGCCCTCGTCCGCCAGCGCGAGATGGAACAGGAATTGCAGTTTGCCCGGCAGGTGATGTCGGCCTTGTTGACCGAGCGGCCGGCCTCGGTCGCCGGTTACGAATTCTGGACGTACTACGAGCCGGCCCGGCACGTGGGGGGCGACTACTACGGTTTTTTCCCGATCGGCGCCTGTCCGCCCGTTCCTGGCGAGGCCAACGTCTGGGCGGTCGCCATCGGCGATGTCGTCGGTAAGGGGATGCCCGCCGCCCTGCTGACGGCCAAACTCTCGGCCGAGGTCCGGCTCTTCCTCCAGGGCGATCCGGATCCGGCCCGCGTGGTCGGCCAGCTCAATCACCAGTTCGACGACGGCCTGCTCGACCTCTACATCACGTTCCTGCTGGTGATGATCGATGTTCGAGGGCACCGGCTCCGGATCGTCAACGCCGGGCATCCCAGCCCGATGATCCGGCGCCAGGATGGACGGCTGGAAGAAGTTGACCGGTCAGTCTCGGGGCTCCCGCTCGGCATCATGCCTGGTTTTTCCTATGAGGTCGCCGAGATCGATCTCGAGCCGGGCGAGACCGTGATTCTCTACACCGACGGCGTCACCGACGCAATGGGCCCGAGCGGCGAACGGTTCTGCGAGTCCCGGCTCCGATCGGCGTTCTCCGCCGCCGCGACGGGCGCCTCGGCCACCGGCGAGGCGATCGTTCGGGCTGTCCAGCGGTTCGTCGCCGATCGGCCCCAGTTTGACGATATCACCCTCGTCTGCCTCGCGCGGGAGTGAACGCGAGCGTCAGGCGACCGCCGGAATCCAGGAGATTCGCCGGGTGCGTCGCGTCGAGGTTGTCAGAGGGAAGAGCTCACTGGAAGCCTCTCGATAGCTGTGGCCGTATCCGTCGGCGAGAATGCGTTCGGGATGGTCGATCGCCTGGCCGTCGAGGTCCTCATCGCGAAGACACATCGGCATCGGGGCCTGGACCATGATCCCATCGGCCTCAATGAAGAGGAGCATGTAGGGGACAGTGGCCTCGTCGTCGAGCCGTCGCAAGAGGCTGAGGCGCGGCGTTCGGCCCAAAAAGGGCGCCCGGTAGACCCGGAACGCAGCGCCCTCGATCAGGCGGTCGTCGGAGTCGTGGTCGGGGTTGCTCACCCACTCGAGCGCGTCGCCGTAGTAGCGGAGGTCTGAGGCGGGCATCATCAGTAGACCCCCGGCGGCCATCGCCTTGAAGGCCGCGACGTGGAACGTCGACCGGCCGACCTCGCCGATGACCAACCGGGTCCAGAGTTCGCGGAAGGCGTCGTCGAGGCCATCGCACCAGTCGGCCCGGCAGTCGTCGCAGACCTCGGCCGAAAGCGGCACAGGATGGCCGGCGAAGATCGGACGAGGCGCTCCCAGCCCGTTCGGACCGGCTTTGCGCTCGCAAAACCGACATCGACGCGCCGGCGACTCGCCGATCAGGCGAGGGCCGGTTCCGTCCATCACGTGGTCAACGGTCGTTCCGTAAAGGGCGCGGAAGGTCAGGTCGGCCCAGGCGGCGAACCAGTCGTCGCGGTCGCCGCCGTGGGACCAGCCCCGCCGCTCCCAGCGCGCATAGGCGGCCCGCCGGATCTCCTCGTCTGTGGGTCGCATTGTGGTCGACTCCCAGCCATCCTTGGTTCTTGGGGATCGTGAACGGCGGATTCTATCCCGACCGCCCCAACCCGGAAAGACCATCCTCGGCCGGCGCTCACCGAGCGGGGACGAGACCATCCGGCCGTCACCGAATCGATGGGGTGCCCCATTCGAAGTTGGCCCTACGCAGTCTTTGACCAGTAGGTGTCCCAGTCTTCGGTATGGCCGAGGCTGATCAGTTCGACGATCGGGCCGATGTGGGCGGTCT
>DAHZZC010000103.1 GCA_027435495.1 Planctomycetales bacterium | reverse complement strand
TACCCAACGCCCGACGTCCTCCCCGAGAACTTGCTCAGGTTCTACATCCACTTCACGGCCCCGATGAGTCGGGGCTCGGCCTATCGACACATTCGATTACTCGACGAGTCGGGCCATCCCATCGCGGACCCGTTCCTGGAGTTGGAGGAGGAACTCTGGTCGCCCGACGGTCGGCGGTTCACACTTCTAATCGATCCGGGGCGGATCAAGCGGGGGTTGAAGCCGCGCGAGGAGGTCGGGCCGGTCCTGCAATTGGGCCGGTCGTACGTCCTGGCGATCGATCCCGGCTGGCCTGATGCGGAGGGCCGTCCGCTGGCCTCGGGCTTTCGAAAAGCCTTCCGCGCCGGTCCTCCCGACGAGACCTCGCCCGACCCGAAGACGTGGAAGATTCAGCCACCTGAAGCGGGCCGTCGCGATGCTTTACAGGTCCGCTTCCCCGACCCGCTCGATCAGGCCTTGCTGGGCCGTCTGATCGCCGTCCGAGACGCCTCGGACCGCCCCGTGGCCGGCTCGATCGAGGTCGTGAAGGGTGAGACGACCTGGCGATTCCGTCCGGAGCAGCCCTGGAAAAACGGAACGTATCGACTTGTGGTCGGGACCGAGTTAGAGGACGTCGCCGGCAACAGCGTCGCGCGACCGTTCGAGGTGGATGAGACCGGTCCGATCACGCGCAGGATCGTCGGCGAGACGGTGGCCGTTGAATTTCGCATTGAGTCCGGTCCGAGCCGAGTACGGTGAGGGAATTAGGTCACGGAGTCCCCGCTATTGGTCGAGGCGATCGTCGATTTACATCGCACGGTCATCAACGGCATCGAAATCACGGCTGCGGTTCCGCCAACGAGCTTGTGGGCCGTCCTCGGTCAGCCGGATCGGATCGTGGACCCAGCCCCACGGGCCCCGTATGGGCATCGCAATAATCAGGTACACGTCTATGATCTCCTGGGCCTCTACCTCCACGAACATCATTTCACCGGGTTGATCAGCGGGATGGTTTTCGTGTTCTGGCCGGAAGAGGAAGGATTCGAGTTCACGCCTGCGCACCCGTTTCCGGGGCGGTTGCTGTTGGGAGATTACGAGGTCCCGCCGGCCGCCTTGGAATCGGAGCTGATAAGCCGGAGTCGTCTTCCGTTCCGTCCGGTTCTCGCGGGACACTCGCGTGCGAGGAGTGAGAGATTTTCGGCAGGGATCTCCGCGAAAGGGGCACGAACGGCATCTGGCGGCCGAAGCGCGAGGCGTCGCGTTGTAGGCATCGATGTGGCGTGGCCGCATGATCCGTGGCATCGGAACCCGTAAGATTCCGCAAAAAGGCTGGGATCGAGTGTCCTGATCCGGAGGGCGTTCATCCAGGAATTCATCACGAAAAAGCGAAAGGACGAAATGGAGGAACTTCCTCGCTCCGTTTCGTTCTTTCGCTTTTTCTTATGGTCGCGCGATATGAATCCGCGAAGAGAGGTCGATCTCTCTCGCTGATCGATCAGGACGCGTGCAGCCGCTGGCCGTTCTCGCGGATGTGAACGCCATTCTCGTACAGGAAATCGAGGCATCGGCGAGGGATCCGGCACTGCAAGAGCACCCGGTCCTCCGCGTAGGTCCGATCGTGGATCTGGGCGTGCTGCGCCAGGTAGGCGAGCACCCGACCGTTCTCCACGCCTGTCTCGACCTCGGCATCCAGGGCCCGTTCGCTGAGCGCCTCGCGGACGGCAGCTTCGAGGCGGTCGAGCCCCTCGCCCTGCGCCGCGCTGATTGTGACGGTCTGGGCGTGATGTGCCCGGAGGACATCCAGGAACGACCGATCGGGGACACGGTCGGCCTTGTTCAGGACGAGCAGTGTCGGGTGATTTTCGAGCCCGAGCTCGGTCAGGACGGACTGGACCGCCCGGATCTGAGATTCGGCCTCGGGGCTCGACGCATCGACGACGTGCAGCAGCAAATCGGCCTGGCGGGCCTCTTCGAGGGTCGCCTTGAACGAGGCCACGAGCGCGTGGGGCAGGTCCTTGATAAAGCCGACCGTGTCGGATAGCAGAGCCTGGCCGCCGCCGTGGAATCGCCAGCGGCGAGTCCGGGTGTCGAGGGTCGCGAACAGCTTGTTCTCGACCAGGACGCCCGCGTCCGTCAGCGCGTTCATCAGGGTCGACTTGCCGGCATTGGTGTAGCCGACCAGCGAGACCGTCGGGACCTCGCTCCGACTGGCGACCTCGCGCTCCTTCCGCGCCTGGATCTTGGCGAGCTTCGCCTTCAGCTCCTGGATCCGGTGGCCGACCAGCCGGCGGTCCTCTTCAAGCTGCTTCTCGCCAGGGCCGCGGACGCCGATGCCCCCCTTGTACCGGGAGAGGTGCGTCCACATCCGCTTCAGCCGCGGCATCGCGTACTCAAGCTGCGCCAGCTCGACCTGAAGATGCGCCTCGTGCGTCTGCGCGTGGGTCGCGAAGATGTCGAGGATGACCTCGGTTCGATCGACCACCTTCACGCCAACGGCCTTTTCGAGGTTGCGCGTCTGCGCGGGACCGAGATCGTTGTCGAAGACGACGACGTCGGCCTCCTGGGCCTCGACGATTTCCTTCAGCTCCTCAACCTTGCCGGAGCCGATGTACGTGGCGATGTCGACCTGCTGCCGCTTCTGGAGCAGGCTCCCGACGACATTCAGGCCAGCCGTCTTGGCGAGCCCGCGCAGCTCATCGAGCGGGTCATCGGGGTACGATTCGTCGGGACCTGGCGGGAGAACAACCCCAACAAGGATGGCCTTCTCGCGATGCCCCGGACGTTCGATGCGATTGATTTCGATCAAGGCGGGTTTCGACCTCGATGTGTCGAAGGATGGGATCGACCGGAACGGACCCTGCGCCTCGCGCGCTGGTCGAATTCTAAGGCCCCCGTATTCAGGCGTCAACGACGGTTCTGCATTTGTCATGCTTTCTGTACGCTCGTCACCTGATCCTTGTTCAAGGGCCTTTCCGAGATCGACGCCGACGGAGCCAGAAGGTTCGAAGTGGCTGCAAAAACGGGATTTTATGCTGCAAATACAATTCCATGCGGCAGGCGGTGAGCGGAAAGTCTTTTCTTCTGTGCGGTCGGCGTCGGGCAATTTTGAAAGCGGGATTCTGTACTCAGAATCCGATTCACCACTGAAGACACAGAGATCACAGAGGAAGACCAGAGAGGTTTTTCTCGGTCTGGGGACGCCGCTGGCTGTCCGAAGGGAGGTGCAGATTAAGACTTGTCCGTCTCTGTGACCTGTGCGTCCACTGTGGTGAATCGGATTTCCCGAGTTCTCGAACGGATTCTCACTGGCTCATCAGAACCTTTCGCGGTCGGATCGATTGCAAGTCCGGGGTGACCTCGGCGATGGCGACCAGTCCGCCGTTGGCATCGACCAGCGCCATCAGGCCCGCGACGATTCCCGGCCTGGCCGCAATCGAACGCCCGGCCGCGATGGCCGCGATCTCGTCCGGGTCGAGCGATCTTCGAGGCATTCCCGCCGTCGCCTCGACCGTCGGCCGGATCGCCGCGGCGAGGGTCTCCGGGGTCAGGGCGTCGACCGAAATCGCATCGTCCAGCACGAATGGTCCGATCCGGGTCCGGATCAGGACGTCCACCAGCCCGCCACAGCCAACCGCCTCGCCGACGTCGCGGGCGATCGAGCGGATGTACGTCCCCGATCCGCAATCGACCTCCAGCTCCAGGTAAGGCCACTCGTAGCGGACGATCCCGATCCGGTCGATCCGCACCCGCCTCGCCGCCAGTATGACCGCTTGCCCGGTCCTCGCCAGGTCGTAGGCCCTCCGTCCGCCGACCTTCAGAGCCGAGTACCCGGGCGGGACCTGGTCGACCTCACCCACCATCGGCCCGATGGCCGCCTCAAGCTCCTCACGCGAGGGCGGACGAGGATCGATCGCCTCCTCGACCTGGCCATCCGCATCGAGCGTGTCGCTCCGGGCCCCCAGCCGGACCACCGTCCGATAGGATTTCGGCTGCGCCTGCACCTCCTCAACCAACCGCGTGGCCGATCCGAGGCAGACGACCAGAACTCCCGATGCCAGCGGGTCGAGCGTCCCCGCGTGCCCAGCCCTCACCCGGCCTGCCGCCCGGATCACCCGGTCCACCGCCATCCTCGATGTGATTCCCCTTGGCTTGTCCACCACCACCAGCCCCGAAACCCCGATCTTGATCCGCCCGACCGCCATGCTATCCTCCTGATTGTCCAATCGACCGGCCTCGCTTGACGTGGACCCGGCCATTGTGATAACATATTGATTTAAGCGAAATTGATCCCGTTCGGAGCCGTCGCCCTGCGATGCCGATACTCCCTGCCGAGCCCGATCGATATCCCGAGGATCTCTGGGACGAGGACGTTCCACCGCCTGTCAGGCCCGAGGCCCGCTGGTGGTGCCTGCACACCAAGCCCCGGCAAGAAAAGGCGACCGTCCGCGACCTGCGCGACCAGGGCATGACTTATTATCTACCGCAGGTGGTCAAGGAAGGCCGGACGCCGCAGGGGCGGCGAATCCAGTCGGTCACGCCGCTCTTCGCTGGCTACGTCTTCCTTTACGGCGACCCGCACGACCGACTCACCGCGCTTCGAGGCAACCGGCTGGTGAATATTCTGGAGGTGGTCGACCAGGAAAACCTGGTCCGCGACCTTCGGCAAATTCACCGGATGATCCACTCGGGCCTGACCGTCTCGGCCGAGCCGATGGTGCCGGTTGGGTCGCGGGTTCGGATCGTCAACGGACCGCTGGAGGGGATCGTCGGTACGGTCATCCGGCGCGGGAAGCGGGACCAGTTCGTCGCGGTCGTGCAGTTCCTCGGCCGGGGTGCGACCGTCGATTTGCAGGACTGGCAGGTCGAGCAGGTCGCGAATTAGGCCGACGGCCGTTGAGCTCGAGACGATTCGGCCCGCCTCGGCGTACTGGCGGGCCTTTTCGAGCCGCTCGGTGGGGTCGAATCGGTAACCGGCTACCCGATGGTAGTGGGTGCTCGACCGCTCGCAGACCGTCTTCCATTTCAGGCCGTCCATCAGAAAATGGCGGGCGATCGCCTCGGGGTCGAGGGGCAGGGGGATCGACTCGATCGAGCCCAGGGCCTTCCGGGCTTGCATCTCGCGAAGGACCGCGCCGGCGAGCGCGACGGTGCCGACGAGCGTCGGATGGTGGGCGTCCTGGATCACGGCGTCGCCGATCAGGCCGGACGGTGAGGCGGCGGCCAGCTCCCGGCGCCCGTCGATCAGGAGGCAGCGCGGATGCCGGCGGGCGACCTCGGCATAGGCCTCGCGGAACGGTGCAGGGCACCGGATCGGCAGGCCGTCATTGTCGAGCGCGTCGAGGTAATGCTGCCCAGCCTCGGCCGTCTTGCCCGCTCGCTCCAGAAGCCGGGCCATCCGGAAATGGGCCTCGGCGAAGTCGGGGTGTCGATCGAGGATCGCCCGGTATCCGGCCGCGGCCCGATCCGGATCGAACGACTCGGCGGCGCGGGCGGCCTCGAACGTCGACACGACCCACCGCCGGCCCTCGGCCGTCACCCAGGCCGGGAGCGTCGACCGGCTCGGCTCGAAGCCCGACTCGTTCGCCGGAGGGACGATCAGGATCGGCAGCGCGCCGATCCGGTCGCAGTACGCGACGATCGCCTCCAGCCGGCGCCGGAAATCGGCGAGGATGTCGGCCGTCTCCGACGGGCTACAGAGCGGAGGGTCGATCAGGTGATGACGGCCCTCCAGCGGCGGCGGGTTGTCGAGCCGATTCTTGCTGATGATCTCATAGGCCAGCCGGCACGAGGGCGACCACAACGAGGCCCGGTACATCCGGCGAAGGAGCCATCCGGCGGGCTCCTCGTCGATCCCGGGGTCGCGCTCTTCCCGACCGTTCTCGAACCGGGCGACGAACTCGTTGTGCCCCGAGTAGACGATCACCGCATCCGGACGCCGGCGGATCTTCGCCAGTTTCCGATGCTGATGCTCCAGCGCCTCGCCGAGCCAGGCGAGGATCTCGCATTCGAACCGCCGCGATCGGTCGGCCTCGCCGAGCTTCCACGCCAGGATCTGCCCGACCGAGAGCCAGGGCCGATGCGGCTCGCCCAGCGCGCTCGATCCCCCCAGCACGACGATCCGGTACTCGCCGGGCGGGGTCGGCTCGAACGATGTCGGGAGCGCCGGGAGCCGGTGCATCCAGGCCCGCCAGGCCGAGGCACCCGCCTCCAGCGCCACTAGCCCGATGAGGAACGCCAGGCAGGCCGCCATCGCCCTCAACCCGGGACGACTCGCCGGCGCGCCGCCCCGCCGCGACCGACGGGCCAGGTAGATCGTCGCGGGCGTCCCTGCCACCGCGACGATCGCGAGTGCCCAGTACCCGAAGAGGACGCCGCGAAGGATGGCCTCGATCAACCCGCGCCGGAACCACCGAGGCGCGTACGGCAGCCAGCCCGGCCCGACGACCGCCGCGATCACCAGCAGGGCAATCGACGCCGCGATCGCCACCAGACGCGCCGATCGGATGATCGTGCGCAAACGCCCCGACGTCATCGCCCGACCTCGATCTCGAAGGGGATCGAGAGCCGCTCCGGCGCCCGGCAGAGGCGGTCATTGCAGGCCTGGTAGTCGAGCCCGAGCGTGAGCCGAAGCGGCCCAGGCCCGGAT
>DAHZZC010000102.1 GCA_027435495.1 Planctomycetales bacterium | reverse complement strand
CACCCGCAAGGAGTCGTTCGGGCCGTGGAACGTCGCGATCGAGAAGCGCGACCCCGAGACCGGCAAGTGGAACCCCTCGCCGATGCCGCCCAACCAGGAGGCCAACGAGGAGAAGCTCCGCGAGCTGACCGAGGCCCTCGGCGACCTCAAAATCGTCGGCGTTCGGCCCAAGCCGCCGGGGCTGACCGACCCTAACGATCCGAAGTTGCAACTGACCGTCCCGATCGCGACCTCGCTGATGAGCCGGGGCTTCTACCTCTCGCGGAACCACGGCCTCTTCTCCGACCAGGGCGACGTCGTTGTCTCGACCGATGACGGGGTGGTCTACACCCTCCGGTACGGCGGTCCGGTCTTCGCGACCGGCGACGAGCTCTCCGCCGGCACGCCCGACGCTGACGAGAAGAAGGACAAGGCCGCCGCGAAGAAGGCCGCCGAAAAGAAGCCCGCCGGCGCCCAGGAAAACCGCTATCTCATGCTGACCGTCTCGTTCGACCCGACGATGATCCCCGAGCCGGTGAAGGTCGAAAAGCCGCTGAGTCGGGCGGGCGAGGTCCACGACCTGCCGGGCGACGTCTTCGCTCCCAAGGCCGACGATCCGAACGACCTCGCCGATCAGAAGGCGGCCGAGGAGAGGGAAAAGCGGGAGAAGGACGAGCACGACCGGAAGATCGCGGATGGTCAAAAGAAGGTGAAGGATCTCGCGGCCCGGTTCGGCCCCTGGTATTACGTGACGCCGGGCGAGAGCTTCACCAAGATCAACCTCGACGCGGCGAACATCCTCAAGCCGAAGGGCCCGCCCGGCGGTCCCGGCGGTCCCGGCGGCGGAAACCTCCCTCCGATGGGCGGCTTCCCGGGCGGCGCGGCGGGCTTCCCCGGGCATCCGTGATCGGGCCCGGACCCAGGTCCGGAGGAACCACGAAAACCACGAAGGGCACGAAAGAAAGAAGATTCAGGGGCCGGAAAGATGAACTATCTCTCCGGTAAGAGAGTCCATCCGAGGTCGGGGCGGCGTCCCGAGCGGGGTCAGCCCCTTTCGTGACCTTCGTGTTTTTCGTGGTTCCGGCCTTTTTGAATTTCCAGGAGCGGCGAATGGCGGTGCAGACGGATTCGGGGAGGCGGCGACATCTTCTCTCGGCCCTGGTGCAGAACCGGCCCGGCGTGCTGGCGCACGTCTCGGGGATGTTCGCGTCGCGGGGCTTCAACATCGACAGCCTCGCAGTCGGCGAGACCGAGGACCCCAACCTCTCGCGGATCACCGTCGTCGTGATGGGCGACGACCGGCACCTCGAGCAGGTTCGCAAGCAGCTCGAGAAGATCGTCACCGTCGTGAAGGTTCACGATATCTCGAGCGAGGACTACGTCGAGCGCGACCTGATGCTGATCAAGGTCCAGGCGCCGGCGGCGGTCCGTGCGGAGGTCCAGGCGCTGGTCGATATTTTCCGAGGCCGGGTCGTGGACGTCAGTCCCGAGATCCTGATGATCGAGGTCTCGGGGAAGGAGCAGAAGATCGAGGCGTTCATCGAGCAGGTTCGGCCGTACGGCATCCACGAGCTGGCGCGGACCGGCCGGATCGCCCTGGTCCGCGGCGATCGCCCGATGGAGGCCGATCGCGAGGTGACGATGCCCGACACGGGAGCCGCCGAGGAGACCGCCGAGGTCCGCGGCCATTCCGAGCTCTGATCCGATCCCGGATCAGGGGCGGATGCGTTAAGATGTGAGATGGGAGTTGAGATCGATTGTTCGTCGGCGGGTGGGCCTCGATTGGGCTCGACCGAGACGACTGGCCGGGCCGAGCTACTAAGAGGACGACGTCGATGCCTGCGAAGATGTACTACGATCAGGACGCCGATCTATCACTGCTGAAGGGGAAGACGATCGCAGTGATCGGCTATGGGAGCCAGGGGCACGCCCAGGCGCAGAACCTGCGTGACTCGGGCTGCAACGTCGTGATCGGCCAGCGGCCGGGCTCGGCGAATTACGACGCGGCGGTTCGCGACGGCTTCAAGCCGGTCTCCGCCGCCGAGGCCGCCGAGGCCGGCGACCTGATCAATATCCTCCTGCCGGACGAGGTTCAGGGCGAGGTCTATGCCCGCGACATCCGGCCGCACCTCAAGCCGGGCAACCTGCTCCTCTGCTCGCACGGCTTCAACATCCACTTCGGCCAGGTCGTCCCGCCCGAGAGTGTTGACTGCGCGCTGGTCGCCCCCAAGGGTCCCGGCCACCTGGTTCGGAGCGAGTTCGTCAAGGGGGGCGGCGTTCCCTGCCTGATCGCGACGACCGAGACCTGCACCCCGGCCGGCAAGGCACTCGCCCTGGCCTACGCCAAGGGGATCGGCGGCAGCCGCGCCGGCGTTTTGCAAACCACCTTCGCCGAGGAGACCGAGACGGACCTCTTCGGCGAGCAGGTCGTCCTCTGCGGCGGCGTCAGTGCCCTGGTGAAGATGGGCTTCGAGACGCTCGTCGAGGCCGGATACCAGCCCGAGAGTGCCTACTTCGAGTGCCTGCACGAGCTGAAGCTGATCGTCGACCTGATGTATCAGGGCGGCCTGAACTACATGCGATACAGCATCTCGAACACCGCTGAGTTCGGCGACTACACCCGCGGCCCCCGGATCGTCAACGAGCAGACCCGCGAGGAGATGCGCAAGATCCTCCGCGAGATCCAGACCGGCCAGTTCGCCCGCGAGTGGATCCTCGAGAACCGGGCCAATCGTCCCGTCTTCAACGCGACGAAGCGGCTCGAGCGCGAGCATCCGGTGGAGAAGGTCGGCAAGCAGCTCCGCGCCCTGATGCCCTGGATCAACGCCAAGGAGGCGTGATCGTCCAGGCCAGGATGACGAGGATGGGCCTCGCCCGCCGATCCGGGACTTCCGACTGCGGGCATGGTCCTTCCTGAAGGAGAGGAGTGACGATGGCCGTCCGACCCCGCCAGTGGATTGCGATCCTGGCCCTCGCCAGCTGGCTCGGCCTGGCCCCCGCGCGAGCGCAGGAGGCTCCCCGCAAGGCCGACGCCGGGCCCCGTCCGGGGATCGGGCGGTCGAGTGTTGTCCGGCTGGTCACCCAGGCCAACCCGATGCTCTGGCCGCTGGTCGCCTGTTCGATCGTCGCGATGGGGTACGTCATCGAGCGCGGGATGGCTTTGAAACGCGAGCGGATCATCCCTCGCGAGTTCGCCGATCGGTTTCTCGAACGTCTCTCCACGGGCAAGCTCGACCGCGAGCGAGCGCTGGAACTCTGTCGGGCGCACGACTCGCCGGCCGCTCGCGTCTTTGCGATCGTTGTCGGCGCCTGGGGGCAGCCGGGGGTCGCGATCCGCCAGATCCTCAGCCACGACGCGGCCGTCGAGGTCGTCGAGATGAAGCGGAACCTTCGGGTTCTGAGCGCGATGGCGAGCCTCGGACCGCTGCTTGGCCTGCTGGGTACGGTCGTCGGGATCATCCAGTCGTTCGATGCGCTTGGCGGTCGGGTCGGGCCGTCGCGGGGCGAGGCCCTGGCGCACGGGATCAGCCTGGCGCTCGTCGCGACGGCGTTTGGTCTGGCGATCGCGATCGTCTCGATGGCCTTCTACTACGTTTTCCTGAACCGGGTAGACCTCCTGGTCGGCGAGCTGGATCGCCGGGCCCGGCAGGTGATCGAGCTGGTTGCGGCCGAGGCGCACCGCGGCGGCTCGTCGGACCGCCGTCACCTCCCCATTGGACCCAGCGAGACTCAGCGGTACGATTCGCGGGGCTTCTGACCCCCTCCAGATCGGGGCAGGGGAGGGCGTTCGATGTTGTCGAGCCGTGTGCAGTCCGACGAGGCCCCGGCCATAAACATGACGCCGATGGTCGATGTGATTTTGTGTTTACTTGTCTTTTTTATGGCCGCCACAAGGCTTTACGACTGGGACGAGAATGAATTTGCGGTGAACGTCCCCGAGGTTTCCGACGCCGCCCCGATCACCGCCGCGCCCGAGGATTTGATCCTGACGATCCGGGGGCCGGGCTTGGTCGGGGTGGGGGATGTCTCGTTTGATCTGGACAGTCTCGCCGCGATGCTCCGCGAGGCGCGGTCCCGCTACGCCAATCAGGGTGTGATCATCCGGGGGGACGCGAAGCTGGCGTATCAGGATCTTGCCGACGTTCTCGCCGCCTGCGACGAGGCTGGCATTCGGAATGTTCGCCTTCCGGTGCGGACCCGCGATCGAGGAACAGGACAGCCCTAATTCCACGGAGACCCGGATGTCTGGCCTTTCGACGATCTTGCAGAAGCTGCTCGACGCCCTCCTGCACCTCAGCCCCGACTCGATCAACGCCTTTGTCGAGGCGGTTGGGGCCGGGACGTCGTACGTCGTCCTCTTCCTCATTCTCTTCGCCGAGACGGGGCTGGTGGTGACGCCGTTCCTGCCGGGGGATTCGCTCCTGTTCGCGGTCGGCGCGGTGACGTCGCACCCGAAGTCGCCGATCGATCTGGGGACGACGATGGTCCTGCTGATCGTCGCGGCGATCCTTGGCGACGCGGTGAACTACGCCGTCGGCGCCGCGATCGGGCCTCGGGTGTTTCGGAGCGAGAGCTCGCGGTTGCTCAACAAGCGGCACCTGATGCAGGCGCACGAGTTTTACGAGAAGTACGGCGGGCTGACGATCATCCTCGCGCGGTTCATGCCGATTGTCCGGACGTTCGCCCCGTTCGTCGCCGGGATCGGCAAGATGAGCTATCCGCGGTTCGCGGCCTACAACGTGATCGGCGGAGCGGCGTGGGTCTCGGCGTTTCTGGGTGCGGGGTGGTGGTTCGGCGGCCTGGAAACGGTGCAGAAGAACTTTCACCTGGTGATTGGGGCGATCATCGTGATTTCGGTCTTGCCGCCGATCATCGAGGCGCTTCGGGTCCGGATGAAGAAGCCGGCGCCTTCGGTCGAGGTTGGCACGCCGACCGATCCGCCCGCCTGAGCCGCCCCGGCGATCGTCGCTTCTTTGAATGGAGCCGAGCCAGAAAAGCGTCGTGTTGAACTAAACCGCTTCGCGGTGGGCAAGCACGAGCTTCTGCTCGATTGCTGGCGGCCTTGGTGTCGCCCTCGATCCTTCCTCG
>DAHZZC010000101.1 GCA_027435495.1 Planctomycetales bacterium | reverse complement strand
GATCTGGGGATAGACCTCGGAGCTGGAGATCCACAACCGGCCCGCGGGATCGAAATTGATCTGAAGCGGCTTGGCGATGATCGGGTCGGCCGCGAACAGGTTGACCTCGAATCCGTCGGCGACGATGAACGACTTCCGCTCGATCTCGGGATCGGGATCAGGAATCGGGAAGGGTGCCCGCTGGGCCCGGGCGGCGGCGGGGATCAGCAGGATGATCGCGGCGAGCAGGATGCGCATCGGGCTCCTCATTCGTCGGTCGGGTTCTGGTTCTGGAACGCCTCGATGGCTCCGAGGAGTTCAGGGACGTGAATCCTGACCACGTCCCAGATGATGTCATTATCGATCGCAAAATAGACGTGGGCCAGGAAGTCGCGCATCCCGGCGATCTTCCTCCATTCGATTCCCGGCATCCGCTGACGGACGTCGTCGGGGATATGCTTCGCGGCCTCGCCGACGATCAGGAGGCAGTGGATCACCGCATGGAAGGTCCGATCGTCGCCGAAGAATTCGTCGCGAGACATGTCCCGCGCGAATCGATTCACCTTGTCGCAAGCGACCAGGATATCGGCGAGGTACGTCCGCCAGTCACGCGACGACATGGACCAGATCCTCCTCGACGCGCGCTCGCATGGTTGACCGGATCATCTGGGGGGTGGCGAGGTCGACCGGTCGGAGCAGCAGGTCTTCCAGGTCGAGCTTCAAGCCCATGAAGCGGCTGAAATCGGCCGGGCCCTCGAACTGGACCAGGACATCGACATCGCTCCCCTCGCGGGCCTCTCCTCGGGCCATCGAGCCGAAGACGGCGAGAGACGCAATCCGGTATTTCTCGCGCAGAGCCGGGCCCTCGGCACGCAGACGTTCCAGGATGGCTTGACGGTCCATGGCGGCGTCTCCGGTCGGCGGCGCGATCGCACAACCTCCATTCCATCACGTTCGGGCGGGGTGTCGCCAGCGGCTTACGGCGCGGAGGATCGGCCTCGTTCTTCTTTACGACCCGGCCTGCCCCTCGAGGCGGATCAGCTCGCATTCACGTCCGACCGGCCTTCGCAGGCGGGCAATCGCTCGTTCCTGCTCCTCGACCAGCGGGTCGAACCGGGGGATCTCCACCGCGTTGTTCCCCTGCTCGTGCTTGCGAAAGCCGAACAAATACGTGATATTTTGCGGGCGCCATCGATGGAAGAAGAGCCGGTTCTTCGCGTGGATCGCCGCCCGGAGCCGCTCGACCCGGTCGCGGTCGGGAAGGTCGCCGATCGAGACACCCGCGGCCCATTCCTCGGCCGTTTTCGAGGCGATCGGGCGGCCCTCGATCCGCAGTTCGTGCCGGCCGGGCGAAAGTCCAGTCGCCTTCACGACGAGGGACGTATCGATCAGCGGGTGGTCGGTCCCGTCGCCGAGGACGGCGAGCGTCGGGCGGGTGATCCGGAAGTGCGGGCCCTTCGACTCGACGTGGGGCACCTCGCGTGGGGCCGAGGAATCGAGCTCGCGGACGATCACGCCCGCGAGGAACCGAGAGCCGGCCTCGTTGGGGACGACCCCGTCATCGGTGATTGGTGCGTGAGCCTCGCGATCGCGGGTCGGTCTGAAGAAGTCGAGGAACCGGGCGCCTCGACTCTGGGCGACCTCGGCCATTGATCGGGCGTAACGCTCGATCATCGCGTTGTGGGACGCGGGGTCGGGCAACTCGGGGGAAGGTCGATCGCAGGCGATCGGCGAGAGCAGGACGACCCGGGCGTGGGTGTCGGCGACGTCATCAAGGAACCGGTTCAGCCCGGAGACGAACCGGGCGAGGCCGGGCTCGCCGTCGAACGAGTCGGCCATCCCATAGCAGACGATCAGGACCGTCGGTCGGGCGGCGTGAATTTGCTCGATCAGCCGACGATAACCGGCCTCGGGCGGGTCGAAGCCGGCCCGCGAGAGCCCCCCGACCGTGTCGCCGCTCCATCCCAGGTTGCGGAAGGTCAGGTCCTTGTCGGGATGGAGCAGTGTCAGCAGGGTTTCGAGGTAGCCATAGCGCTGGTCGCGCTCGATCATCGTGTCGCCGACGAGGACAATCCGGTCGCCGCTCTTCAACTCGAAGTGGGGCGGCTCGGCGAGGGCGGCCATCGGCGCCATCGCGATCAGCGACCCGAACAGGCAGGCGAAGGAGGCTCTCAACGTGGGCTCCCTGGATGCAGGCGTCGGGGCGGGTACTATTTCGATGGCCTGGATTGTACGACACCCCGGTTGACGGGTCGAGGCACCGCCCCTCCTTGAGCCGTCCCCCTAGGCGAGCCTACAATCCATCGAGCTCGGATCGATGGCCGGACACCGGAGCGACCAGGAGAACTCCATGCCCCGCTGGCGCGATTGGGACGACGACGATCCTGGGATCGAATACGACCCCAAGGTCGACGAGGGACCGGACGATGACGACGAGGAGCCGACCATCCCGTGCCCGTACTGCCGACGTGAGATCCTCGAGGATGCGGAATGGTGCCCGTACTGCGAGCATTCCATCGCGAAGGAGGACAGGCCGCCGGAGCGCAAACCCCTGTGGATCGTCGTTGGTGTGATCGCGTGCCTGTATGTGGTATATCGATGGAATGCCTGGTGGTGATCGGATTCCGTCTCGAACGGCGAGAGCCGGCCCCTGGCCGATGAGGTGATCATGTCTCCGACGATGCTGGATCGATATCGGCGCTGGTTCGACTACGAGAAGGACAGCCATCGGAAGGTGCTCGCCTCGCTCGACTCGGTCGCGGCCGAGGGGCGTGACTCGGATGCCTACCGTAAGGCGCTGGACCTGCTGGGGCACATCCTCGCGGCGCGTCGGATGTGGCTGCACCGGCTGGACCCGGCCTTCGAGCGTCCGCCGGCCGTCTTCCCGACCGACGTGGTGCGCGCGGGCCTGGAAGGCGAATTTGAGGCGATGGAGCGTGGCTGGGAGGATTACCTCGGCCGACTCACGGAGGCGGATCTGGATCGCGACCTGACCTATCCGACCAGCGAGGGCGCCACGTTCCGGAGCACGCTGGCCGACATTTTGATCCACGTCCACGGCCACTCGTTCTACCATCGCGGTCAGATCGCCTCGCTGGTGCGTGCCGCCGGCGGTCAGCCCGCGGCGACCGATTTCATCCTCTGGGCCCGCGAACCGGCCGATCCGCCGGCCGTGTAGTGCCTGCGGCCAACTCTGGCCCGATCATCATGGGGCGATCGGCCGGTATCCCGGCCCGGGGCTATGGTCGATTTCGATTCCGGGCCGGGCGTCGCGGAGCCGATCGAGCCCGGCGTCAGTCACGCGGGTGGAGTTGAGCAGGACGCGTCGGAGGGCCGGTAACCGCTCCAGGTGCGCCAGGCCGGCATCGGTGACGTTTGTGGCCGAGAGGTGGAGCGTCCGAAGCGATTTCAGCCCCTCCAGGTGGGCGAGGCCGGCGTCTCCGATCGGAGTCAACGAAAGGTCGAGTTCTTCGAGATACTCCAGGTCGGCCAGGGCGGCGAGGCTGACGTCGTCGATCTCGGCACCCCGGATCGAGAGCTTGCGCAAATTGATGAGATTCTGAAGATGAGCGATCCCGGCGCCGGTGATCGTCCGGTCTTCTCCGGCGCCCCGGCCGCGGATCTCCAGCGATTCGAGGTCGTAGAGTCGCCCGACGTGTGCCAGACCAACGTCGTCGAGCCGATCCTCGATGAAGTCGTTGAGCTTCCGAGAATCCGGGGCCATCGTCCGGGGCCGGACGAGTCCGTCGGAGAGCCTGACGAGTTCGTCCAGATCCTCGCGGGTCGGCGGCGGCAGAACGCGGTTACTCTGCCGGAGAAGCTCGGCAAATTCCCAGAGAAGCTCCTCGATCGCCTCCCTCTCACTCGGGCGATCGACCCGGATCTTCAGAGCCTTCAACCGGTGCCAGAGGACCGGCGCGCGGCGGTCGCCGAGGTGGTCGAGGTAACTTTCCGACGTCCACTGTCGGGCAAGGTAGAGATCCCCGTCGGCCCGATTGACGTGCGTCCATCGGAACTGGAGGGCGCGGTGGAGGAACCGCGCGGCGTCGTCGAATCGCCCGGTCTCGACCGCAAGATCGGCCCGCGAGGAGAGGAGCATGGCGACGTCGGAACCCTCGGGGCCCTGGATGGCCTCCAACTCCTCCTGCGCCTTCAAGAACTGTTCCTCGGCCGCGGGCCAATCCTTTTGCTCCTGGAGCGTCCTGGCGAGATGGGCCCTGACTTCCGCCCGTTCCTTGCTCGGGGGAGCCTTCCGTTTTTCCTCGATCGCTAGCCAGCGCTTCAGGTAAGGGATCGAGTCCTTCGGATGCTCCTGCTCGATCGCGAGTTTCCCGAGTTGGAGTAGCGAATCGGCGAGGCTGGGATCGGTGGGCCCCAACGTCTTCTCGCGGATAGCGAGGGCCTGCTCGTGGAACGCCCGGACCTGTTCGATGGCTTGATGGTAGTCCTTCACAGCCTTGAGAAAGGGATCGATTGCCGGGAGTCCGTGAAGAGGATCGATCGGTTCTTTCATCGAGGAGGAGGCGACCGATCGATGCGTCTGGGCCCGGGCGAGCGTGAGATTTCCGAAGTCGTCGAGCAGACGGGCGGTCTCGACGCTCTCCGGTCCGTAGACCTTCCGGCGGATCGCGAGCGCCCGCACGAAGAGCGGCTCGGCCTGGTCGAATTCCTTGCGCATTAGGTGGTAGGTTGCCATCGCACGGAGGGCTCTGGACAATTCGGCATCGTCTTGGCCCCGACGATCGAGGATCTCCAGGGCGCGGCGGAGTATCGGCTCGATGGCTTCGCGGACTCTCTTCGCCATGAGACGGAGCATCGCCAGATCGATGAGCGTCGCGGCCAGCTCGGCGCGATTGGGGCCGGGCGTTTGCTCCCGGATCGCCAGGGCGCGGACGAGCATTGGCTCGGCCAGGTCGTACCGCTTGCGTGGAGCGATCATCTGGAAGTAGGCAAGCCTTTTCAGGGCGTAAGCCAGTCGGGGATCGCGATCGCCGAGCTTCTCGGCGTCTCGGACGATGCCGGTGAAAATGGCCTCGGCGCGGGGGGCGTCGCCATCGGCCAGAGCCTTCCCGGCGGCCTCGAAACGAGTCTTCCAGGGCTCGTCCGGCTGGGCTGCGGTCGCCAGCACGGCCAGGATCGCGATCGTCGGCAGGGTCGTCATCTCGGCGGTCCTCGGCGGTGTCCCGGGACTTTCAACCCGCGACGGGCGGATCGATCACCCTTCCTACCGCGCGATTCGTTTAACATCAATAGATGCGAGACGTGGGGCGTGTCGGGTATAACGGGCGGGATCGATCGCGGGGCGACGGTCGTTGCTTTCTTCTGCTGGAATTCAGGAATGAAACGCTGCAACCGGGCCGTCCGGCGATGGGGGCCCACGATCCTGATTGGTCTGGCGATCGCCGCCGGACCGCTCTGGCTCTGGCGGGCGCCGATGCGGGCGTACTTCCTCAAGTTCGACGACTTCGTCTACCTCGCTCGAAGTCGGACGCCCGACCGGCTCCGGGAAAACCTCTTCCGCCCGCATCAGGGGCATGTCGTCCCGCTCTTCCGGATCGAGACGTTCACCCTGGCCCAGATCGCCGGGACGTTGGAGAAAACGCCGGCCGTCCTGGGCGCGGCCTCGTATGCCACCCTTCTCATCGCGATGACTCTGATCGGGCTCCTCGTCGCCCGAGAGACCGGCCGGGCGGCGATGGGGCTGGTCGCGATGTCGGCGGTCGGGCTGTCGAGCGTTCCGGGGCCGACGCTCCTCTGGTACGCCTCGGGGCAGGCGATGGCCGCCGGGGCGATGATTCTCGCGATGCTCGCGGCGCTCCAGGCGTGGCGGATCGGCGGGAGCCGCCGGGCGCTCGCGATGGCCCTCGTCGCCGAGACGGCCGCCCCCCTGCTCTGGTCGGGCGGATTCGTCGCCGGACCGGTCGGAGCGGCCTACCTCGGGGCCGACGGCCGACCACGTTCGAGGGCCGTCGCCCTCATCCTGCTCGGATCGACGGGGGTGATGGTCGTGCTCGCCCGGTTCGCGGGCGCGGGGATGCCGGGGGTGGGAATCTCGGCGATCGGGGCCGCTGTTGCTCATGGATCGCAGGCCCTCGGCGAGGCGATCGTTTTGAACAACCTCGGCCTCGACGCACGGACCACGTCGACCCAGGCGATCGCCCTCATCGGGGCGATCGTGGCCCTTTGGGGATGGTCGCGGCGCGGCTCGCCGATTCGACCGCTCGAAGCGGCCGGCTCCATGATGGCGGTCGGCACGATCGGGATGATCTTCGCCGTTCGCGGGGTCGACGAGGATTTTAGCGAGCTGCGCCCGTTCGGCTGGTATCACGCGATGGCCGACCTGGGCGCCGTCCTCTTCGCCTGCGGGTGGTACGCCGGGCCGATCGAGTCGCCGGCCTCGGCGGTCGCGACGCCAACTCGCCGCGAATGGCTGGCGGTCTCCGGACTCGCCCTGGCGATGCTGACAATCCAGTCGCCTCGCGCCGATCGAGTCGTCTTCGAGTATGCTGAGATGGCCGCGCCGATGGCCCGGCCGGTGGCCGGTTCGGTCGCGCGCTCGAACGCCTCGGACCTCATCGACCAGACCCGCGCCCAGCGTGCCGCGCTGGCCGAGCTGGATCACCTGGAAGCCCGGGCGCGGCGGGGCTCGTACGATCGCGAGGCGGTCCGGCGGGCCGCCTCGGCGGTCCCGGCGATGCCGAACCACCTGCCAGAATTCGACCCCGCGGAGCTGCCGGCGATCCCCGACGATCGCCGGAGCCCGCCTTCACCGGGAGCCGACCGGCGATGAGCCGTTTGAAGTTCACGATCGCGTCGCTGGTGGGCGTCGTCGCCGTTCTGGCGGTGAGCCTGGCCGTCGCCCGGGTCAGTCCCGCGCTCGGGGCGGGGATCGTCCTCACGGCCGGGCTGGCGACGGCCGCGTACCTGCTCGGCTTCGACCCCTCGCGTCCGATCGGCTGGCCGTGGCGGATGGTGCTCGGGGCCTGGATCGTCGCCGCGCCGGCGGTCCTGTTCTTCGACCCCGCCACGTTCGCGCCCGGGACACACGGACACATCGATCGTCCCCCCCGCGACGTTTACCTGATTTACAGTGACGATGTCGCCTATGTGGCGGCCTCGCGCACCTGGGACCGGACCGTCGCGAATCTCCTTGTCCCGCACAACACCCACATCGTCCCGAGCTGGCGGCTGCTGACCTGGGCGCTCGTCGCCGCGGCGGGCGACCTGCACGGGCTACCCGATGTTCTCGCGGTCGCCTCGTACGGGGTTTTGATCGCCGTGATGCTCATGGTCGGCCGGCTGGTTGGTCGCGAGACCGGCCGCGCCAGTGCGGGACTCGCGGCGATGGGGCTGGTCGGCACCACCTCGCTGATGCTCACACCGGCGATGTGGTTCTCCGGCGGTCAGCCACTCTGGGCGGTGCTGGGGGTCCTGGCCTCGCTCGGGTCGGCCCAGTCGTACCGGCGGACCGGTCGATGGCGATACCTCGCCGCCTCGGCGATCGCCTGCACGGTCTCCGGCGGATTCTGGTCGGCGGGACACCTCGCCGGACCAGTGACCGCCCTCTATCTCTGGCTCGACGGCCGTCGACGTCCTCGATTTGCCGCGGCTGTCCCG
>DAHZZC010000100.1 GCA_027435495.1 Planctomycetales bacterium | reverse complement strand
CCACGGCGGCTCACTGTCGAAGCCCGGCGGCCCCGAGACGTTCACGATCAACGGCAACGGCAACGGCAACGGCAACGGCAACGGACATGGCCACGCGCGGCCGGGCGGGATCTTCGGCCCGATCAAGCGAGCATTTGCCCGCTGGGAAAGGACGATCGACCGCGGCATCGAGTACTACGTCAAGGGGCTCGACGCGGTCCTGCGGCACCGGGTCCTGACCGTCTGCCTCGGCTTCGGCGCGCTGGCACTGACCCTCGCCCTGATGTGGCCGATCCTCCGCAAGGATTTCTTCCCCGAGGTCGACGCCGGCGCCTTCGAGATGTACGTCCGGGCCAAGAGCGGCACCCGGATCGAGCTCATGGAACAGAAGATCAAGGACGTCGAGAGCTTCGTTCGCGAGGAGATCAAGAAGGCCACCGAGGAGGCGGAGAAGCACCCCGGCCCGATTGCCCGGATCGAGGGCCTTTTCTCCAGCGGCCACCACGAGGAGAAGGAGAGCGACCTGCAGCTTGTCCTCTCCGAGATCGGCGTGACCCCGGACTGGTCGGCGGCCTACACGCCCAACGCCGGTCCGATGGACGCCGTCGTCAAGATCCAGCTTGCCGCCGAGCGGCACCTCTCCGCCCAGGAGTACGTCCACCTGCTCCGAACCGGGTTCGCCAGGGATTCGCGATTCCAGGACCTGGAGTTCGCCTTCGATGCCGGCGGCATGGTCCGCTCGGCCATGAACGAGGGTAAGTCGACCCCGCTCAGCGTCCGCGTGACCGGCAAGAACCAGGAAATCGCCCAGAAGATCGCCCAGGAGATCAAGCTGCGGGTCAAGGCGATCGATGGCGTGGTCGACCCCCGCGTCATCCAGCGAAACGACTATCCGCAGTATCTTCTGACCATTGACCGGATGAAGGCCGCCGACGCCGGGATCACCCAGGCCGACGTCATGCGGAACGTGGTCGCCGCGTTCAACTCCAGCATCTCGTTCAACAAACACAACTTCTGGATCGACCCGGTCAGCAAGAACCAGTACTTCGTCGGTGTCCAGTACTGGGAGAAGGACATCGTCAGCATCGACACCCTGCGGAACATCCCGATCACGACCCAGAGGCCGGAGCTGCCCAAGCGGCCGATCCCGCTCTCGAACGTCGCGACGATCTCCAAGATGCCCGTCCCGACCGAGGTCACGCACTACAACATTCAGCCGACGATCGAGCTGAACATGAACGTCTACGGCCGTGACCTCGGCCACGTCTCCGACGACGTCATGGCGGTCCTCAAGGAGTTCGGGCCGGGCGAGCCCGGTCAGGCGGGCGTCTGGAAAGCCTGGGACCCCGACCTCGACCCGGGCCACCTCGCCCGCCAGGCGACCCGCAAGGACGTCAGCCGGGACAAGGGCTACTCGGCCTGGGATCCGAAGGCGGATGAGCACTTCGTGCTCCCCGGCTCGAAGATCGTCATGAGCGGCGAATACCTCAAAATGACCGACACGTTCAGCAGTCTCTTCAGCGGCCTGATCCTGGCCTCGCTGCTGATCTACTTCCTGATGGTCGGCCTCGACAAGTCGTTCGTCGTGCCGCTCTCGGTCATGTCGATCGTCCCGCTCTGCCTGATCGGGATCATGCCGATGCTGTACGTCACCGGCTCGGCGGTCAACGTGCAGTCGCTGCTCGGGTTCATCTTCATCATCGGCATCAAGGTCGCCAACTCGGTGCTGATGACCGACTACGCCCAGGAGCTTCGGCGGCATGAGGGACTCACGCCGACTCAGGCGATCCGGAAGGCGGCCAGCCTCCGCGTCCGGCCGATCACGATGACCGCCCTCGCGGCGTTCTTCGCCCTGATCCCCGGTGCGATGGCCCTGGAGCGAGGTTCGGAGTCGAACGCCCCGCTCGCCCGGGCGATCCTCGGCGGCCTGATGGCCGGCGAGCCCGCGACCCTCTTCGTCCTTCCGGCGGTCTATTCGCTGATCGTCAAGGACACGGCCAAGGACATCGCCGAGCGGCTCCGCCGCCAGCAGTCTCACGGCCACGGCAACGGGCATGAGGGCCACCCGCTCCCCGAGAGCGGCTGGGAACCCGACCACCCGACCACCTGATCCGTCGAACGCCCCGTGAATCCGAACGACCCGGGACTCGTCCCCGCCCGCCGTGAATCCGGCGGGCGCGGGCGGTCCCGGGTCGTTCCTTTTCCGACCCGTCAGCCGGTTCCGATTCCCTCCCGGGCTGGCGGTTCGGATAATGCAGAATAGCCAGAGGAAGCTCGGGAGACGCTCGCAGGAGATCACGATGAGCATCGGCACCGGATCGCTTCCCCAGTCTCTCGCGCTCGGCGACGCCCGCGTCTGCCGAAATCTCCCGCCGGCCCGGCTCTACGAGCGCGCGATCGCTGAGGAAGGCGCCTCGATCGTTCTTGGGGGCGCTCTCGCCACGTTCTCCGGCGAGAAGACCGGCCGGAGCCCGAAAGACAAGCGAATCCTCGGCTCCTCGCCGGAGGTCGAGCGCGACGTCTGGTGGGGGAACGTCAACATCCCTGCGCCCGAGGCGACCTTCCTCGAATCCCGTCGCCAGGCCATGGAGTTCCTCGAAACGCGCAGGGTCGTCCACGTGGTCGACGGCTTCGCCGGGTGGGACCCCGACTACCGGATGAAGGTCCGCGTCGTCTGCTCGCGGGCCTACCACGCTCTCTTCATGCGGAACATGCTCATCCGCCCGACGGCCGACGAGCTCGCCCGCTTCGGCGAGCCCGACCTCCTGATCCTCAACGCCGGCGACCTTCCCGCCGACTCAACGCTCGAAGGGATCGCCTCGACGACCAGCGTGATGCTCCACCTCGACCGCGGCGAGATGCTGATCCTCGGAACGAATTACGCCGGCGAGATGAAGAAGGGCGTCTTCACCGCGATGAACCACGTGATGCCGAGGCGCGGGGTCCTCTCCATGCATTGCAGTGCCAACGAGGGACCGGGCGGCGACGTCAGCCTCTTTTTCGGACTCTCGGGCACCGGCAAGACGACGCTCTCCTCGGACCCGAACCGCCGGCTGATCGGCGACGACGAGCACGCCTGGAGCGACCGAGGCATCTTCAACATCGAGGGGGGATGCTACGCCAAGTGCATCGGCCTTCGCGAGGAGCGCGAGCCCCGGATCTTTGGGGCGATCCGATATGGCGCGGTCCTGGAAAACGTGGTCTTCGACCCCGAGACGCGCGTTCCGAACTTTGACGACGGCTCGATCACCGAGAATACCCGCGCCTGCTACCCGATCGAGCAGATCGAGGGAGCGAAGGTCCCCTGCGTGGGCGGTCATCCCCGGCAAATCATCTACCTCGCATGCGACGCCTTCGGCGTCCTGCCGCCGGTCAGCCGGCTGGCGCGAGAGCAGGCGATGTACCACTTTCTGAGCGGTTACACGGCGAAGGTTGCGGGGACGGAGGTTGGAATCTCGGAGCCGCAGGCGACGTTCTCCGCCTGCTTCGGCGCAGCGTTTCTGATCTTCCACCCGGTCCGATACGCCGAGATGCTGGCCGACCGGCTCGACCGTCACGGGGCGAGTGTCTGGCTGGTGAACACCGGATGGAGCGGCGGCCCGTATGGGGTCGGCTCCCGGATCGCCCTGGCGCACACCCGGGCGATCCTCGACGCGATCCACGACGGAACCCTCGAATCGGCCCCGACCCGAGAGGACCCGATCTTCGGCCTGAGCGTTCCGACCGAATGCCCCGGAGTCCCGAGCCAGGCCCTGAGCCCACGCGAGGCGTGGTCCGACCCGTCATCTTACGACCAGGCCGCCCGCAAGCTGGCCGACCGGTTCCGCGACAACTTCGCCCAGTATGCCGACCGGGCCTCGGAACCGGTCCGCAACGCGGGGCCGAGGGGGTGAGGATCGGGCGCGATTCGCCCGATCAAGGGATGTAGACCCGGCCCGTCCCGCAGAACGAATCGATCGCGATCAACTTCCCGAGCAGGCTCTCGGCGGCCAGTTCGGCGTAGGTGCGATCGCGAAGCACTCGATCCATATCCGCGATCGTAATGACGGGCAAGCTGTCCGCGCGATTCTCGGCCTCGATGACGGCCTGTAGTGACTCCGGTCCGTGCCGATTCCTGTTGCCGGTGATGAGGACCAGCTTTTCCTGCTGGCATTGCTTCCAGATCACCGCGTCGGATTCGGCATCGTCCAGCCCCAGTCCAGGGAAGTCTTCCACGTCCAGGCCAAGGTCAGCCCAGAGCTCTCGCCAGTAGTCCGAGTTACAAATTCGGACAAGGATCTGCACGTGCGCGACCACGTTAATGTCAGCCAGAATGCCCCGCACTATGTGACTCCCGATCGTTCCGCTCGCGAAGCTCACGTACCCTTTCGTGGAGCCGCTTGTGTGCGGCGTCGATCCTTTCTTGCAATTCGGGAGGATTGCCCCGCGCGTCGCGCTCGAGCATCTTCGCGTACTCGGCCATCACCTCGTCGCGATGCTCCTCGATGTAACGGACCGCGGCCTCGACCTGCCGCGAATTCACGCTCAGCGTCACCGCGATCAGGTCGCGATGCCAGCCCAGCTTGTGATAGTCGAGTACGTCATAGACGGTGATCCGGGTCCCCTCGATCTCCGGCCCCCGGCCTCGGTCGATGATCCTCGCCTCGATCATGGCTCGTTCGCTCCGATACGCCTCAGGCTCGATCCGACGTTCCTGCGCCATACGCCCGATCGAGCAGATCGACCGGATGGACGACCTCGATCGGCTCGCCCCGTTCCTTGACCTTCCGGGCGATTTGCAGGATGCAGCCGACGTTCCCCGTCGCGACGATCTTCGCCCCGGTCGCCTCGATGTGGTCCATCTTCCGGCGGCCGAGCCGCTCCGACATCTCGGGCTGAGTGAGGTTGTACGTACCGGCGGCGCCGCAGCAGATCTCCGACTCGTCGAGCGGGACCAGCTTCAAGCCGGGGATCATCGAAAGCAGTGTCCTCGGCTGGCTCCGGACCTGCTGAGCGTGGCAGAGGTGGCACGGGTCATGGTACGTGACGGTCTGGTCGATCGGGTTGGTCGGCGGGATCAGTCCGAGGGCGACCAGGTACTCGGAGATATCGCGGACCTTCGACGTGAACCGCCTGGCCTGGTCGTGCTCGGCGGCGGGGAGGATGTGGTCGTAGTCCTTGAGCATGGCGCCGCAGCCGGCGGCGTTGACGATCACGGCGTCGACCTCGAGCGTTTCGAAGACCGCCATGTTCCGCCGGGCGAGTTCGAGTGCCGGCTCCTCGACGCCGGAGTGATAGTGGATCGCTCCGCAGCAAACCTGCCCGCGTGGGATCACGACCTCGCAGCCGTTCCGCTGGAGGACGCGAGCCGTCGCTGAGTTTGTCTCGGGGAACATGGCATCGGCGACGCAGCCGAGGAAGAGGGCCACGCGTCCCCGCTTCGGCCCGATCGCCGGCAGGATCTCCGGGAGCGCCGACTTCCGGCCCGAGAGAGTCGGCAACATCGCCTGCAACCGGCGGAGGGTTGGCGGCAGGATCTTCGTGAGGCCGGTGCTTTCGGCCAGATCGAGCAGGCCCGCCTTCTGGAGAATCCGGGCCGGCGCCAGCGCGGCCTTCACCCGGCCCGAATACGGAAAGAGATGGTGGAGGATCAGCCGCTGGAGCAGGCTGGTTTTCGAGGAGGCGCCCGCGGTGCGCTGGAGGGCGATCTTGAAGGGCTCGATCATCTGCCCGTATCGGACGCCCGAGGGGCAGGCCGACTCGCAGGCCCGGCAGTCGAGGCACAATTCGAGGTGCTCGCGGACGCCTGGCCCGAGTTCGAGCCGGCCATCGGCGACGGCTCGCATCAGGTAGATCCGTCCGCGGGGGCTATCGTTCTCGTTGCAGGTTTCGACGTAGGTCGGGCAGCTCGCCGTGCAGAGGCCGCAGTGGACGCATTCCTGGTAGCGTCGATAGGGGATCTTCTCGGCGAGCCAGTCGAGGTCGATGGGCGCGCCCGCGGCCTCCGGCCGCGGTGAGGACGCGGGAGCGGTCTGGGTCGCCGTCGTGGTGGACATCAGTCGGGATCCTGCCGGATGGAGGCACGTCGGGAGGGAAGGTGGCCGCCGCTGGCCGCTCGTCTACCATTAGAGCATCCGGGCCGGGCGACGGCCACCCCGCCCCCCGGCTGCGAATTCGCTTGAACTTCGGCGAGCGACCCGCTCGAATGATTCCCACGGCCAGCCCGGTCGTGCCCCGATCCGAGACCCTGGAGACACCCGCTCGTGCGAAACCCGACGAAGATCGCCGCCCTGATCCTCGCCATTCTGGCCGCCCCGGCGACGGCCGACGACCACGCCCCGCTCCCGAAGCTGACCACCCGCGTCGCCTTCCCGAACCTCCGCTTCGACCGCCCCGTCGCGATGGCCTACCCCAACGACGGCTCCAACCGGCTTTTCGTCGCCGAGCAGCACCAGGCGAAAGTCTGGTCGTTCGCCAACGACCCGAACACCCGGGAAAAGCACCTCTTCCTCCAGCTTCCCGACCCGATCCACCGCGGGAACGAGGAGGGCCTGCTCGGCCTCGCCTTCCACCCGAACTTCAAGCAGAACCACGAGTTCTTCGTCTATTATTCGGCGAATGACAACGGCCACCGCCGGTCGGTCGTCTCTCGGTTCCGAACCGCGTCGGGCGACGAGACCGTCGCCGACCCCAGGAGCGAGCAGCGCGTCTGGGTCTCGGCCGAGGATCCCTATGAGAACCACAACGGCGGGACGATCGCCTTCGGACCTGACGGATTCCTGTACATCACGCTCGGCGACAGCGGCGCCGCAGATGACCCGCTCTCGACAGGTCAGAACCCGCGCGACTGGTTCGGCTCGATCCTCCGAATCGACGTCGATCACCCGACGGACGGCAAGCCCTACGGTATCCCGGCCGACAACCCGGCGCGTCGGGGCGGGAAGTTCGCCCACTGGGCGCCCGAGGTCTATTGCATCGGTGTGCGGAACGTCTGGAAGTTCACGTTCGACCGCAAGACGGGCGAGCTCTGGGCGGGCGACGTCGGCCAGAACACCTGGGAGATGGTCCACCGGATTCAGAACGGCGGCAATTACGGCTGGAGCATCCGCGAGGGCTTCCACGCGTTTCAGCCCCAGCGACGGCAGCGGCCCGACGTCGCCAGTCCGATCCGCCCACCGATCGTCGAGTATCCCCACGCCCCGACGGCCGACCGCAAGGATACCGGCCTGAGCATCACCGGCGGATATGTCTACCGGGGCAAGAAGATCCCGGCCCTGGATGGCGTCTACATCTACGGCGATTATGACAGCGGCCGGATCTGGGGCCTCCGCTTCGAGGACGGCAAGCTTCTCGCCAACGCCCAGCTCGTCGACGTCACCCCGAAGACAAAGCTGAACATCGCCTCGTTCGGTGAGGACCAGAACGGCGAGGTTTATCTTCTGGCCTTCGACGGCCGGATTCATGAGTTCAGTGATCAGTAATCGGCTGCAGGAGCCGGCTCCGGACCGCGATCGGCGCGGCACTCCTGGCTTCGTCCGTGGAAGAATAAGGTGTCCGGAACCGTTGTTGAAGGATTCTGACACCTTATCCACAGCCTTCCGATGGCACATCGGCGACCAATGAATCGCGACGAGCGGAGGAAACCGGTCAGGGGTGGCTGTTCGGGTCATCGATCGTCAGCCCTTCGGCCATAGCGGCGGTATTGAGCTCCCGATCGGCCGAAACCAACGTCACCGGCCCGTAGCCGTCCGCTCGATTCAGCCGGTTGAGCTCGAGAGCCGCGGTCAGTTGCACGGCGTCGTAGGCCCTGAGGCCGTGCTTGCGCGCCACCGACATCGCCTCGGTGAAGAGGGCCGGAGTCAGCTCCAGGACGTTGTAACGTTGGGTCAGGTGCCGGCGGAAGTGCCCGATGAAGGCCCGGCCCTGGCCGGGAGAGAGATGGCCTCCGCGCTGCCGTCTCGTGATGGCGGCGAAGACCTCGACGGCCGTGACGCGTGCGATGTAGAGCTCATGACCAGCGTCGGGACGGGTCAGGGAGCGGACCCAGGCGCTGCCGGCCTCATGGACGTGGCGCTTCACAATCGCCGAGGTATCGAAGAAGAAATCCATCTCAGAACGGGCGCGGGAATCTAGGAAACCCTCGCTCTGGGTTCTTGGTCGGCGAGTCGTCGCAGCATTAGTCGGATCATCGCTAGATGGATCATCGTCTCCGCTGTATCGTTCCAATACTCATAATGCTTGCTCAGCCTC
>DAHZZC010000099.1 GCA_027435495.1 Planctomycetales bacterium | reverse complement strand
ATTGCGTACCCCCCGGAAGCTGGCGGAGGTTGCCAGCTCGGCCCCTGCCCCTTGATGAAGAGGACCAGGGCTGCGGCAACCACCGCGCCGATCACCTGCGCCACCATGTACGGTAACGCCTGCCCCCACGAAGCTTTACCCCGCAAGGTCACGCCCAGCGTGACTGCCGGGTTGTAATGACCTCCGGAGAAATGTCCGCCGGCGTACACCATCACCATCAGCGCCGACCCGATCGCCAGGGGAGCGAGTTCGGTGGCATTCGGCCCCTTCACGGTCTGTCCAATCGTGAAAACCAGGAAGAACGTCCCAATCCCCTCGACGATCCACTTCCCCATCATCGACCTATCCTCCCTTATCACAAAGCCGAATCCACGACCAATGCCCCCACCCTCAATCCGCAGCCGACTGATCTTGGCATACCCGCTTTCCACCGACAAGACATCCCACACCACTCGCCCGGATCCGCCCTTCCCGGAATCGCCTAATTGCGATCGTGCGAACGTGACCACATCCCTGGCTGTTCGTTTTTCCGGCCTTCGACCAAAATCCTCAGAATCTTGAAAACAGGTCGGAAAGATGGGCCTTGTCGATCGCCATGACGCTCTCTATCATAGTCATACAACTGCTGACTGACCGGTCAGTCCGAAACCAGTAGAGCCCGGACTGATCGCGCAGAATCGGGAGAGGCGGTCATCATGCGGAGCTGGGACCTGAAGCCGGACCTGATGGAATGTATGCTGGAAGATCGCATCGTCCCGGCCGGCCCAATGAATAACCTGGGAATTATCATCCAGACGACGAGCGGCCTGGCGTTGGTGACTCCGTTCCCCGGCGCGATTAATATGGCTGCGATGGCAGGTGGATCGAGCGGGAGCGTGGCGCAGAGTGTGAGCGGGACTTTGTTCCCGACCGGCATCTACTTGACCGGGACGCGGGGCATCTCGAGCATGATGCCGGGGAACATGACCGGCAACCCGGCGGTGCTCGGTGTGCTTGGTCCGAATGGCGGGGTGAATGAGACCATCGAGGTCGGCTCAGGTGCCGAGGAGGCGAGCGGCGGCGGCGGTGGTTCGACCACGCCAGCCATGTCGCGGACGAATCCGGCCTATGGGGGCGCAACCTCGCCGATCATGGCCTACATTGGGAGTCTGGGTCAGAATAGCTCCGGAATGACGACGGCCAATAACGGTCAGGTGCAAACGACGGCCCCGGTTCCGGCCCTCCCGCCGATGGGAACGCAGATCCCCGGCACACCTGGCAGTCCTCCGGGCCAGGCCGATCCGGGTCAGTCGCAGAAGCCCATGGGTCCGCAGCTTGGTGCCCCTCGAATGATCAAGGGTCTCGGCACGAGTTTGATTCCCAGCCTCCCTGGCGGACTTGGGATCGGCGGAACGCCCTCCATGAGTCCTTCTGGGGCCGGCGGGTACTGAGTCGAAATCGTCCCAATGAGGCACGAGAGGCGAGCGCCCCGTCGCTCGCCTCGTCGCTTTGTGGGAACGTTATCTCGCCCGCCTGGATATTTGGCGGGGCGCTGGATCGCCCTCTCGAAGCAGGTAGTCGGAATCGGCCGCCAGGTTGCGAAACATCTCGACGCGGCCCGAGGGCCAGCGGACCTCGACGCGTTCGGCTCGATCAGCGATTCCCAGGCCGAAGTGCAGCCGGGGGTCGCCCGACGATTGATAGCTCCCTCCGCCAAATCGCTCGACGACCTGCCGACGGCCGCCCACCTCAACCGTTACCCGGGCACCGATGGCATCTCGGTTCGAGGTTGTTCCCTGAAGCCGGATCGCGATCGATCGGGCGGCAGGACCTTCATTGTGGAGATAGGCGGCCGGGCCTCGATTGTCCACGATCACTGCGTCGAGCCGGCCGTCGTTGTCGAGATCGCCAATGGCGAGCCCTCGGCCAACTCTGGGAACCAGGAAAGGCGGGCCGGCGGCCGCGCCGATGTCCACCAGTCGTCCCCGAGAATCGGTCAAGAAGAGTTGCGCTGGCATCGCGTACGGCGTTCTGCCCCCCTCGTCGGAGAGGTGGCCATTGACTGTCAAAAGATCGAGGCGGCCGTCGGCGTCGGCGTCGAGGAAGGCGATTCCGAAGCCCAGTCGATATCGACTCGGGGACGCGAGTCCAAATGCTGAGGTTCGGTCGGTGAACTGGCCGCCGCCGAGGTTCTGGTAGAAGGTCGACGATTCGCCGTAGTAGTTGGTCACCACAAGGTCGGAGTGGCCATCGCCGTTGAGGTCGCCCAGCGCGACGCCCATCTCCGCACGATATCCGCCCCCGCCTGCCGCCGCGACGCCCGACTCGTGACCAGCCTCCTCGAACCGCAGACCGCCCCGGTTGAGGAAGAGAGAATTGGCTGTCCCGTCGTTCGCGACGAAAAGGTCCAGCTTACCGTCCTCGTTCAGATCGGCCGCGACCACGGCCAGGCCCCGACCGTCGCGATCGTCGATCCCGGCCTCGTGAGTGACGTCCACGAACCGACCACCGTCATTGCGGTACAGATGATCCGGACAGGCCGCGAACTTGAGCGGCTCGCAGGCAATCACCCGGCCGTCGGATGGGCTCCGGCAGACCGTGGGCTGATCGGAGTCCCAGGCCAGGTAATGCGCGACGTAGAGGTCGAGATCGCCATCGTCGTCGAGGTCGGCAAACGCGGCCGAGGTCGGCCAGTCACGATCGCCGCCCAGACCCGCGCGTTCGGTGAGGTCCTCGAAGGTCCCATCTCCTCGATTCCGGTAGAGGGCATAGCCGCGCCATCGGGTGACAAAAAGGTCGGGATGGCCGTCGTTGTCGTAGTCGGCCACCGTGACGCCATGCCCGTATCCCCCGCGGACCTCGTCGAGCTTCGAGGCGTGGGTGACGTCCTCGAACGCCCCATTACCCAGGTTTCGATAGAGCCGGTCGCCCGATGGCCGATGTGCGGTGGGCGGGAAGGTTCCCCCCTGGACGAAGTAGACGTCGAGGCAGCCGTCTCCATCGTAATCGAGCAGGCCGACGCCCCCCGACATCGTCTCGGGAAGTTGCCCCTGCGCCGTTGCCCCGTTATTAAAGATGAACGAAAGACCAGCCGATCGGGCATCGTCGCGGAACTGCGGGACCACCCGATGCCCGGACTTCGAACGTTCCCCAGGCGTTCCCGAGGCGCCGGGCCGACGGGCCTCGACGGAGAGAAGATCGGCGAGCGTCGGCTTCATCGCTGGTACGTTCATCCCGACATCGCGATCCGGATCGGAGCCAACCGGCTCGGGCAGTCCTGCGATTGTCCGGAGGGCCCTGGCCTCGAAGTGACGACCAAGGGTCTCGGCAAGCTGGGCCATCTCGGGGGCGTCG
>DAHZZC010000098.1 GCA_027435495.1 Planctomycetales bacterium | reverse complement strand
CAGGTGAGGATGTCGCGCACCCAGGCGAGCGAGGGGGGCGACGAGGCGCCCAGCCAGAGGACCAGCAGGACCGCTGAGATCGAGCAGCACTGGACGACCGTCTTGAGCTTGCCGGCCGTCCGGGCACCGAAGGCCTGTCCCTTCCCTTCGAGGAGGCTCCGCAGGCCCTGGATCAGTAGCTCGCGGACCACGATCGCGGTGACCATCCACGGCAGGACGCCCGTTCCGGGGATCGTCGCCAGATAGATGTAGCATCCGGCCACGATCACCTTGTCGATCAGGGGATCGAGTTGTCGGCCGAGGGGCGACTCCTGCTTGAGGAGGCGAGCGAAGTAGCCGTCGAGGGCGTCGGTCGTCGCGGCGATCACGAAAACGATCAGGGCCCCGCCGTAGACGCGCCACTCGATCAGGCCGTAGACCGCGACAGCCAGGACCATCCGGCTGACGGTCAGCGAGTTGGGGACGTTCCAGAACCGCCGGCGAGCCGGGGCGGTCGGGGCGAACAGAATCACATCCTCGGTCGGGCTCATCGTCGTTCGGTATCCGCAACCAGGAGAATGTTCGGAAGAGGCCAGACGACCGGCCCGCCTCAGATGTCGTCGAGAACTACAAGGGACGAGGGACCTGGCCGCTTTCTCGGGCGAGGCCTGGCCTTGCGTGACTGGGGCGGTTCCGATTCGGAGGCGCGGGCGATCAGGTCGTAGCCGTCGGTGTCGACGATCTCCGCCGGGACGATCTCGCCGGGGTAATACGGGCCGCCGCGGAGATGGACCACGCCGTCGACGTCGGGGGCATCGGCGTAGGTTCGGCCGATCCAGAGGTTGCGACCCTCGGTCGAGGGACTGTCAATCATCACGTCGAGCGTCTTGCCGACCATCCCCTGGTTGAAGGCAAAGGCGATCGGCTGTTGCGCAGCCATGAGGCGGTCGCGCCGAGATTCGATCACCTCGGCCGGCAGGTGGCCGTTGAGTTTCGCGGCCGGGGTGTCGGGCTCGAGCGAGTAGGTGAAGGCACCCAGCCGCTCGAACCGCGTCGCCTCGACGAACTGGAGCAGCTCGTCGAACTCGGCCTCGGACTCGCCCGGGAAGCCGACGATGAAGGTGGTACGGAGGACCAGGTTCGGAATCGTCGCGCGAAGCCGGCCGATGATCGCCTCGGTTTCGGCCCGGGTATGCCGGCGGTTCATTCGCTTCAGGAGGCGGTCGTTGATGTGCTGCAAGGGCATGTCGAGATAGGGGACAATTTTCTTCGAGCCAGCCAGAGCCTCGTAGAGCTCATCCGTGAAATACTGCGGATAGCAGTAGAGGATGCGAATCCAGTCGAGCCCCTCGACACGGTCGAGTTCTCGAAGCAGCTCGGCGAGGCGGGGTCGTCCGTAGAGGTCGAGGCCGTAATAGGTCATGTCCTGCGCGACGAGGACCAGTTCGCGGACGCCGTCATTTGCGAGTTCCTCGGCCTCGGCGACGACCATCTCGATCGGCTTGGTGACGTGCTTGCCTCGCATGAAGGGGATTGCGCAGAAGGTGCAGGCGCGGTCACATCCTTCGCTGACCTTCAGATAGGTGAGGTGCCTCGGCGTGATCCGGAGGCGTGCGCGGTCGTCCTGGGCCTGAACGGGAGCGGGGCGGAAGACCTCGCGCTGTTCCTTCAGTCCACCGATCAGTCGGTCGGCAACGCGGGCGATCTCCTCGCGGCCGAAGACGCCGACGACGTGGTCGACCTCGGGGAATTGCTCCAGGAGCCCCTCTCGCTGACGTTCGGCGAGGCATCCGGCGACGATCACGCCCTTGACCTGGCCAGCCCGCTTCCTCGCCAGGAGTTCCTCGATCACGCCGATCGATTCGCGGCGAGCGGCGTCGATGAATCCGCAGGTGTTGACGACGACAAGGTCGGCAGGCTGGGCGTCGGGGACGATCGCGTAGCCCTCCTGCGCCAGCAGGCCGAGCATGCGCTCGGAGTCGACCGTGTTCTTCGAACAACCGAGGCTGACGAACGAGACGGTCGGGATCGGCGAATCGGGGCTCTTGGGGCTGGGCATGGGTTCTTCCGGCGTCGGACGGGTCGCGAGCAAGGTCGGTTAGGGTTCGCGAGGCGTCCCTCGGAAGGACGCCCAATCTTTTTCATTGTAACGGGTCGACCGCCGGGGCGGGGAATCCTCTTTTTTGATTCTCGACGTTGAGGTCGTCGGATCCGGAGCCTGGGGCCCCCGATTGCCAAAAAAGGATTGATGCGGCGATCGAGACCTGTCCGATCAGTGGACGAGACGGTCGGCGCCAGGCCGGAACTCGGCGTGCGAGTCGTCGATGGAATTGCGAAAGAGGAGCAGGTGTCGGCTTCGAGGATCTCTGGTGCTCCCGTCGTCCTCCTTCCCGGGCTGGACGTCCACTTGCGGTCAACCCGGTTCGGCCAGCCTCGCGCTGGTGCGGCCGGGAACTTTCGGAGTCGGCACCTGCTCGGCTTTCCTCCCCATCGATTGTCGACGGCTCCGCGAGGGATCCGCGGACTTGGCGCCGGTGGTTGCGGGGCGATAGTATAATGTCTTGACGCAACGCGAGATAGCGACGGAGGCGTCCCTATCGGCCCGCCCCGTGCCCCTGCGAGGAACCCATCGCCCGTGGACGCGAATCCGACGCCCCAGGCTGAGGCCCCCCGGCTGCTCGTCTCCCTGGCAACCTACAACGAGGCGGGCAACCTCGAGCCACTGGCTCGGGCCATCCGGGAGGTCGCGCCCGATGCCTCGATCCTGGTGATTGACGACAACTCGCCTGACGGCACGGGCCGGATCGCCGACGATCTGACCGCCCGGATGCCCGGCTTTCACGTGATCCACCGACCGGGAAAGCTCGGCCTCGGCACGGCGACGATCGCCGCCATGCGGTTCGCCATCGAAAATGGTTACGACCTGCTCCTCAACATGGACGCCGACTTCAGCCACGATCCCGAGTACGTTCCCGCCCTTCGCGCCGGGATGGGCGATCACGATGTGATGATCGGGTCGCGGTATGTCCCGGGCGGTGGCGTCGAGGGCGGATTC
>DAHZZC010000097.1 GCA_027435495.1 Planctomycetales bacterium | reverse complement strand
ATTGAAGCGTTAGATCGAGGGACAATCATGGAATTCATCGCTGAGTCTTCCGCGGCGTCATCGTCGCGGCCCCATTGAAGCCTGATTGGATTCGGGAAAATGGAAAAGGGTAATGCCGTCTTCCGCGGCGTCATCGTCGCGGCCCCATTGAAGATCCATCGGGCCCTTTCCACGGCACATCGGGATCGTCCGAGATTTCCCCGGGCGACGATTCCGTCCGGGCGCTCGCGCGGATAGACTCTCGGGCGAGAGTTCGGAGGAATGGATTTCCGAGAAGCGATCGGCGCCTTGCAGTCAAAAGGAGCGGCAGATGAAGCGACGGACCTTCCTTGGCGCGATGGCCGTCGGGGCCCTTGCCGGGGCGGCACCACCTCCATTGCGGCTCGGAATGGCCGGGCTGGAGCACGGCCATGCGTCGGGCTTCCTGGGCCGATATCAGGGCTCGCGGGAGATCGCGCTCGTCGGCATCTCCGAGCCGAATCCGGAGGTTTCGACGCGATACGTCCGTCGCCATCGGCTCGATCCCTCCACCATCTTCCCCTCGCTCGAGGCAATGCTCGACAAAACCCGGCCCCAGGCGGTCGTGGCGTTCACGAGCACCGCCGGCCATCCGGACGTCGTCGCTGCCTGCGCCGCGAGGAAAATCCCTGTGATGATGGAGAAGCCCCTCGCGATCGGGATCGAGCAGGCCCGCGCCATCGAGAAGGCCGCAGCCGACAGCGGCATCCCGGTGATGGTGAATTATGAGACGACCTGGTACGCGTCGAACCACGCCGCCTACAACCTGGCACACGACGAGAAGGCGCTCGGGCCGATTCGCAAGGTCGTGATCCACGATGGCCACAATGGGCCAAAGGAGATCGGCGTCCAGCCGGAGTTCCTCGCGTGGTTGACCGACCCCGAAAAGAACGGGGCCGGCGCGCTCTTCGACTTCGGATGCTACGGCGCTAACCTGATGACCTGGCTGATGGACGACGCCCGCCCATTGTCGGTAACCGCCGTCACGCAGCAGATCAAGCCCGAGATTTACTCGAAGGTCGACGACGAGGCAACGATCATTCTGGAGTATCCCGGGGCACAGGCGATCATCCAGGCTTCGTGGAACTGGCCGTTCAATCGGAAGGACATGGAGATCTACGGACGGACCGGTCAGGTTCGGACCGAGGGCTCCGAACGGCTCCGGGTCCGCGTCGCCGGGAAGTCCGAGGAAGCGCACATCGCGCGTCCTCTCGCACCGCCCGCCGACGACTTCCTGCACTACCTCGCGGCGGTCGTACGGGGCGAGTTGAAACCCTCGGGGCTCTCGTCGCTGAAGAACAACCTGATCGTCACCGAAATCCTCGACGCCGCCCGTCGATCGACCGCGACCGGTCGGACGATCCGGCTGGCCTGAGCGGTCATCCTTGTCGAGAGGCGAGGCGTCCACCTTGCGCCGCAGCGCGGAGGTTCTCGGCCTCGGGCCATCGCCACTGCTCTCAATCCCGATGCCGAGCCCGGCCCTTGAGACCTCCCACTCGGGCCATTCGAGGTGCCTCCGACTCCGGCCGCCCGTCCGGATGGTGCGGATCGCGAATCGGCCGGTCGCGGCACGCCATCAGCGGCTCCCGGAAGCCCGTCGATCCGTTGGCCTGGTCCGAGACCCAGACGGCGAGCTCGCGGACCGTGAAAGCGTCCAGGTCGAACATCTTGTGATGCAATACACGAAGCATCAACCCGTTGTGCTCCCTCTCCGGGCCGCCCGCCTGGTGCCAGCGGATAGGGACAGGGTCACCCGCGAACGGTGCCCTCCCCAGCCGCAGGTCGAATCCGCAGGCCTCGCCTCGCAACTCGGAGGCCATCCGCACTCCCTGGTAGAAGGTCTGATCGCGACTTCGCCGGGTCACGCCTTCCTCGCGAGATAACCCAACGGCGTTCAGGATCTCGCCGTGGAGCGATTCGGGGAAATGGCGTTCGAGGATCCGGCCGTCGATGACGGCGACCAGATCCGGCCGGGCAGCGTGAGCAGCCTGGACCTCAGGCGAGAAACCATGGCCAGCGTCGCGCCGCGCTGGGTCGGTCCAGCCTTCCCGTAGCAAACGGGCAAAAAAACAACGTTAAGTCGATGGACCACCAAGACGTGGCCGTAAGGCGAGTGTGCGAAGCGCAGAGCGAAGCGGAGCCGCGGATCGCCTGACCCGTGCTGGCAGGGAATACCCATGAATCCGTAACTCAGGGCCGGCGCATCCTCTTGGAGATCGACCTGCATATGATCGCGTTGCATACAGACCCCATCATGAATCCGCCGATCGCCCCGCCGATTGCCCCTAAGATCAGCCATCCGATCGCCACTAAGCTGTTCGGGGGCTCACGGAACACATAACGAACGATCCCTGGTCCCGTAAGCAGTCCCAAAAAGCCACCTAGGTCCGGCATCCATTGTGCGCCCTCCATCGCGCTGAACTCCGCTTCGGTAGGAGATCGCGAGGCGGAAGTCCGGTCTTCACGGCCCCGGCGATCGGCCGCGCCAGCCCTCCTTCTACGATGTCGGCGATCGGCCATGCCAGCCCTCCTTCAAGGGTTCGTCAACACTCTCCGCCCCTTACGTCCTGCGCCCAGGGCGCAACACTTTGCTTGTTTTTCAAGAGTCGCTGCCGATCCCGAAGATACGCCGTTGAGCCCCTTCCTTCCACTTTCCCGAAATGGGACGATTTCGGCACTCATCTCCAGGATGACGAAATCCCGCTGAAAAGGTCCCGAACGCCATCCCATTACCCGTCCCGGAATCAGGATCCCTGGTCATCGCCCAACCGTCGAGTTCCGGGACTGGCGAGCATTGGCGGGAGTCCCACACTCATCGGAAGAAACATACGCTAAGCCGCGCCAGCGGCCAGGTCGCCGTGATCCTCGGGTTGATGCAGCGGCCGCAGCTCACCCTCCGCGATGCCGTCGGCCAGAGCGAATGAGTAGCGCCCCAGGACGTTGATGTGCTCGTGGCGTAGGGGTGACAGACGCGCCATATCCTCGGGCTTGACTTCTGCACCCGCCCGCCGCAGATGGGCCAGGGCCGCATCGATGTAGAGCGTGTTCCACAGCACCAGCACGTTGACCACCAGGCCCAACGCCCCCAGCGGATCCTCCGGGCCCTCGCGGTAGCGTTGCCGGACCTCGCCCCACGGAATGATCCTCCACTCATCCGGTTGATGGTCCCGGACGGGTCGCCGCTCATCGAGGCGGCGAAGGTCCTGCGCCGGGCGCCCGGGAATGCAATGAGAATTCGATCCCGGATCGCAGAGCATCTTCAATCCTGGCGGGCCTCCCGAACGAGATGATGGCAACGAGTCTTTCCGCATCGCGGAATCGAGCTGTTGCCCGTGGGAAGGAATGGCGACGATTCCTTCCGCGCCGCGGAATCGAGTGGCCACATCGAGCGATACGACCGAATCGCTCGACGCCTGGTGTCCTTCCTCGGGTCACGCCGGATTCAGTCCCCGTCGCCGAGGCCCGCAATCGCGGCGCCCGACGCAGACGACCGCGAGAACCGCCGCCGGTCCGTTCGCATGCGCATGACCGACTCTTCCGCAGGATCACTCCCGCTCCGGGAAGATTCGTTTGCCGTCCAGGTAGGTGGCCAGGGCGCGGGCCTGCCGGATCTCGTCCTCCGGACAGGTCAGGAGGTCCCGATCGATGACGACGAAGTCCGCCTGCTTACCCTCCTCGAGCGACCCGATTCGATCCTCCAGGAACAGCATGTAGGCGTTGTTGATGGTGTAGAACCGGATCGCCTGCTCGCGGGTCAGGGCCTCCTTGGGGTGGAGCCGCCCCTCGTATCCCTTCGCTCGACGAGTGATCGCGACCCACATCCCGAGGAAGGGGTTGTACGGGTTGATCGACCGGAGCGAGCCGATCTTCTGCATATGGTCGGAGCCGCCCCCGGCGATCACTCCGGCCGCGAACAGACTGCGCAGCGGCTGAAAATACCGCAACCGTTCGTCGCCGAACTGGGCGGCGAGGGTCCGTGTGTCGAGGTAGAGCCACGCCGGCTGGATGTCGACCACGGCCCCCAGCCGGGCCGCCTTCGCGATCGACTCGCGACTCATGAAGTTCGAGTGGGTGACGCACGGCCGGGTCGGGGCGATCGGGATGGTTCTGTTCACTTCCTCGTAGGCGTCGAGCAGGGCGTGCACAGCGCCGTCGCCGACACTATGAGCGGTGAACTGCAGGCCCGACTCGACGGCGGCCCGGACCATCGGCACCAGCCGTTCCCGCGGGATGAACAGCACGCCGCGATAGCTCGGGTCGTCGATCGCGTAGATCCGGCTGATCCCCCAGGGCTCGCGCATGTAGGCACTGCCGGTGAGCATGCCGCCGTCGAGGAAAGCCTTGATCCCAACGATCCGGAGCCGCGGCCCGCCCTTGTGGAGCGGGTGCTCGGCCGTCTGCCGGATCTCGGCGAGGATCTTATCGAGCGGGCCCAGGTTCTCGACGTACCGAGAGATTCCGAGGCGGACCGTCAGGGTGCCGGCCTCGTGCAGCCGACGGTATCGGTCGATGGCCTCGTCGCTGGCGCTCCGGTCGATCACCGCGGTGATCCCGACCGAGTTGTAGTCCCGAAACAGGTCGAGCAGACGGCGGTCCTGGTCCTGCTCGGTGGGGCTGCGCTCGGGTGATGACACCTTCACGTACCGCGTGAGGTTGCGGAGGATGCCGGTCGGCTCGCCGGTTCGGGAGTCCTTCTCGACCTTACCCGGCCCCTCGTGCCGGAAATTCCTGTCGATGCCGCTGAGCTTCAGAGCCATCGAGTTGAGCGAGGCGTCGGGGCCGGTCGCGAAGAGCACAGGGTTATGCGGGGCAGCCCTGTCAAGTTCCTCCCGGGTCGGGTAACGCTGCTCCTGGAGCCGCGTGATGAAGACCTGGCGCACGACGACCCACTTCCCCGGGCCCAGGGCGTCGGCCCTCGACCGAACGTAATTCAGCACATCGCGGATCGTCTCCATCTCGGGGACGGGGTGATCGAACTCGGTCAGGCTCGCCCCGGTCGGGTGCGTGTGGGAATCGATCAGGCCCGGCAGGACCATCTTGCCCTCGAGGTCGACCACGATCGTGCGCGGCCCGCGGGTCTTGAACACCTCCTCGTCGGCCCCAACGCGGATCAGCCGGCCCTCCTTGACGGCCAGGGCCTGGCGGATCGAGAAGTCGCGGTCGACCGTGACGACCTTGCCGTGGTGCAGGATCAGGTCCGCCTCATCGACTGCCGCCGCCGAGCTACTAAACCCGAACGTGATGAGCAGTGGGGCCAGCCACGAGAGAGTTCGAGGCGTCGTCATGGTGGGGGCTCGCTGCAAATGTTCTCACGATCGAGGGGTCAGCTCGCGACTTGGTTCGCAAAACCAGGGCCTCGGTCTCTCAGGGGTCTAGGAGTTTGTCCGGAAAAGGATCGTCAAACCTTCGACCTAACTGCTCCGCCGATCCACGCGCGTCCTGCGTCATCTTCAGCGACCTGACTCAATCTTGCGGAAAGGCCATCCAGCCTTGATCGCAACTGCTGGTCATCCGGCCGTAGGCCCAGGATGTTTAACAGGTTCTGACGGGCATCCTCATAATGACCAAGCTCGATCTCGATGTCGACCATTTCCACTCGCCAATCGAGCTTATCGGGCTTCAACAGAAGCGCCTGGCGGTAGCCGCTCCTGCCACCGCCCCTGCTCATCCTTGATCCGCAATGTCCGCACGCGCCAGCAGAAGTGGTCGCTGTACAGCGTCAGGTAGGTCTTGACCCCGACCAGCCGGGCGGTCTGGCGGATGCCGCAGCCCTCGGCCAGGTGCTCCTGGACCGCCAGGACCTTGTCGTGGGGGAGCTTGAAGTTGAAGAACGGCGTCCCCTCGAACTCGGAGAACCGGGGAGCACCGAGAATCTGGGAAAAACCAGACACCGCTGAGGTTCACAGGAGGTCGTGATTCGTGACGCGGAGCGTCAACAATTTGGTCGGTCAGACTCGGGAGCGAACGAGGCGGACGGAACCCGACCCCTCGTGCGGAGCGCCCTGAAGGTCTCGCCTTTCGCGGCGCCTCGCCCATACTCTAGATATAAACCTGAAACCGGAGTATCCAATGAACCGATTGCTAGCCGCGATCCCGTTTGTATTCCCCTTTGTCGTCGCCGCCCAGGACTCCGTCGGCCGCGTGAAAGACGGCCCTCCCCGGATCACGCCCGAGATGAAAGCCAAGACGGAAACCATCGCCCAGGCACTCGAGGGTCTCACGCCCGAGGGCTTCGTGAAAAAGGGTCCTGTGGAACGGTACACTGAAGCCAACCTGTACGAGAAGATCGACGGCCGGTCCGAGCTGTTTCAGGCCTACGACGTGTCCGGCATGACCTTCGTCACTTTCTCCAAGGCGGACGACCCGGCCAAATTCATCGACGTCTTCCTCTACGACATGACCACCTCCCTCGGCGCCTTCGGTGTCTATTCGGTCGAACGCCCGCCCGGCAGCAAGACCATCGCGACCGGCGACGACGGCCACCGCACCGGAGCCGATCTCTTCTTCCGGAAGGGCCGGTACTATGCGACGGTCCTGACATCGGGACCCGACGAGGTGGTCCAGAAAGCGGCATCGGCCCTGGCCGATACGCTGGCCCATCGCCTCAAAGGCGAAGGGGCGGAACTCTGGGGGCTCGCCATGCTCCCCGCGACGAACCGGATGGACGATACGGTCCAGTACCTCATGGTCGATGCCCTTGGCCTCGACTTCCTGACCAACGCGTTCAAAGCCCAGTACCGCGACGGTGACCTCGCGTTCACCGCCTTCGTCGCGCGATGCAAATCGACCGCGAGCGCCGCAGAAGTCCTGGCCAAGTACAAGGCCCACCTCGAGGAATTCGGCGACATGGCCGAACCGGCCAGAATCGAAGGGGCCTCGGTCATGTTCGCGGAGGCAAGCGACGGCGGCTTCGACGGCGTCTGCCAGGTCGGCGACGTCATCGCTGGCGTCACGGCGGTCAAGGGCCGCGACGCGGCCGTCAAGGCCATGACCTTCCTGCTCAAAGGACTGAGGATCTCGAAATGACCTGGCGTAGCGCCTGCTGATAGGCCAAGTGGTCGGTCATTCGCTGTGGATCGGAGCCAATGACCAGCTCCTTCGACATCTATCGACAGACCATTCGCTCGCATCGATGGCAGATCGGCCCGGCGAATGGAGCCCTCCGCGCTGCCGCCTGAGAGTCTGTGAACTAAACGCGTTGTTCTGCTCCCCGACCTGAAGGATCTCGGCCCATGAGTGGTGGTATGCCTTCTGAGATCAATGTCGGCCGGGGTTCGACATCGCGTCTCCGGGGTCCGCAC
>DAHZZC010000096.1 GCA_027435495.1 Planctomycetales bacterium | reverse complement strand
ATCGCAGCGATCGCGCCGGGCGTCCACACGCCTGATTCGGCAGCATACCTGTTGAAGTATCTCGGCAAGGCGCACGAGTCGCCGCAGAGCTGGGCGAGCTACGTCCATCACGTCGCTCGATATGCCGCGCCCGACCGGCTCGACGAACTCGCGGGCCTGGTCCGCCGGGCCTCGACGCTGGGCGTCCGCGATCAGGCCCGTCTGGTCAAGGAGATCCACCAGGGACTCCAGGAACGAGGACAGCCCCCGAGCATCACGCTGCACGCGATGGCACGCGAGCACGCCCTGGCCCTGCTCCACTCGAAAGATGGCGGTGAGATCAATCTCGGTATCGAGCTGGCGGTTGGATTGAAGCTCTCCGGCGTCGAGCCTGAACTGCGGCGGCTCGCCGAGGGCGCCCGGACCTCTCCGAAGCAGAGGACCGCCGCACTGACCGCGATGGCGGCGATTGACCCGGCCGGCAGCGAGGCGATGCTGTCCGGCCTGCTCTCGGACGCCTCGGCGGCGATGGAGTTGCGCGAGACCTCGGCGTCGCTCCTGGCGGCGACCAACCGGCCGAAGGCGGTCCACGCTCTGGTCGACGCGATGCCGAAGGCGCCGGGCCGATTGCAGTCGTCGATCGCCGCGGGGCTCGCACGCAGCCGGCGCGGGGCCGAGGCGCTCCTCGACGCGATCGCGACGGGGAAGGCGTCGGCCCGGCTGCTCCAGGAGCAGCCCGTCGCCCTGGCCCTGAAGCAATCGAACCCGCCCCGGCTCGACGAGCGGTTGAAGTCGCTGCTGGCCGGCCTGCCACCGGCCGACGCGAAGCTCGCCGCGCTGATGGACCGCCGACGTGCCGAGTACCGATCGGCCTCGCGGTCGCACCGGCCCGCCGAGGGCGCCGCGGTCTTCGAGAAGAACTGCGCCGTCTGCCATCAGATGGGCGGCAAGGGGGCGCGGATTGGCCCGCAGCTCGACGGGATCGGGAGCCGGGGCGTCGACCGGCTCGTCGAGGACATCCTCGACCCGAACCGGAATGTCGACCAGGCGTTCCGGATGACCTCCCTCGCGACCGACGACGGCCGGGTGATCGCGGGGCTCTTGCTCCGCGAGGAGGGGGAAATCCTTGTCCTGGCTGATGCCCAGGGGAAGGAGGTCCGCGTCCCGAAGAATTCCGTCGTCGAGCGGAAGGTCTCGCCGCTCTCGCCGATGCCGGCCAACTTCGCCGAGCAGATCGCGCCCGAGGACTTCGACCGGTTGCTGGCGTTCCTCCTCTCGCATCGTGAGCCCTCGGACCGTGCCCCCGCCTCGAAGAAGTAGGGGGCTCGGGCGAGGGAGGTTCGGAGCGACCCTATGGATGTGGTCGTCGAGGCCGGGCCCGCAAGGCCCGGCCCTTATTTCCGGCGGGTCCCGTGGCGTTGGGATGATCTGGCGATCGCCCTGGCGCCATTGGTCGTTTTGCGCCTGGCCCCGGACTGGACCTATCGGGTCATCGCGCCAGTCCCGAGGGCCTGGCTCGTGGTCTCCCTGCTCCAGCTTGGCTGGATGTTCGGATTCCCGGTCTGGGTGGCCCGGCGACGGCTCGGTGAGTGGCCGGGACCACCCCGACCAGGCCGGGCCGCGATCGACGGAATGCTCGCGATCCTGGCGGCGCCGGCCTGTCTCTTTATGATGGGGCTGCTGTTCGACGTCCTGAGGCGATGGATCGGCGACCCGATGATCCCGGGCCAGGTCTTCGAGCCGTATGTGAACTCGCGCGACCGGTTCGACCAATGGGCGATGATCGGGATGGCGGTGGTCGCGGCGCCGATCGCCGAGGAGGCGATGTTCCGCGGTCTTGTCTATGGGGCCCTCCGGCAGCGAATGCCGGCGATCTTCGCGATGGTGATCCAGGCGGCCACGTTTGCGCTGGGGCATGCCTTCGGGCCGGCGGGGATGGCCTCGGTGCTGGTCGCCGGGCTGATCCTCGGCGTCTTCTACACCTGGAGAAGGTCGCTGCTGGCCTCGATCCTGCTCCATGCGGCCGTCAACGCGCTGGCGATGGCGGCGATCGCGTCGGGAGTGATGCCGGAGCCGAACGGGCCCCGGCTCGGGGTCTTCGGCGAGCCGGCCGACGGCGGCTGCCGGATCACGCGAGTCGTGCCCGGCCTGGCTGGCGACGCCGCCGGGATCCGGGTCGGCGACGTCGTCACGGCGATCGACGGCCATTCGGTGGCGAACATCGCCGAGATGGCCGCGATCATCCACGGCAAGGAGTTCGGCGACCGGGTCTCGATCGACCTCCGCCGAGACGGCCAGGTCCTCCGCGTCGAGGCGGAGTTCCGGCCGCTCCGCGAGTCGGCCGGATTGCGCGATCCCGCCGATGCCAGGCGCCTTGGGTATAATTGGAAGAGGACGAAATGGTCCGGCTGGAGGGGTAGGATCCATGACCGAGACGCGGATCATCGAGGTCGATCGCAACCCGAAGATCGCGGGGACGCGGATCACCGTCTACACGATCTGGGAGCATCTTCAGGACGGCGCCCGTCCGGACGAGATTGCCTTTTGGCTGGGGCTGACGGGCGAGCAGGTCTCGGCCGCGATCCGGTACATCGAGGAGCACGAGGACAAGGTTCGTTCCGAGTACGTGACGATCCTGGATCGGATTCATCGAGGCAATCCCCCTGAGCTATCGGAGCGGATCGAGTCGGCCCGAGAGCGCCTCGAAAGGATGGTCCGCGACCGATGCCGGGCGAACGGCCGGGAGGGCGCCCATGAGGGGCATCCTGGCAGACAATGACGTCGGGGGCTATGTGCATCTCCTGCACGCCGTCTGGCTCTCCGATCGCTGGCGTGGCTTCTGGAACGACCTGAACGTGGTCGTGGAGAGCTTCACGACTCTTGGCCTCGCGATGGATTCCCCGGACGCCGACGTCTGGCGAATGTGCCAGAGGGAAGGACTGGTCCTCATCACGGGGAATCGCAACGCCGAATCGCCCGACTCGCTCGAAGTCGTGATCCGCGAGGAGAACCGACCGGAGAGTCTGCCCGTTCTGACGCTCGCGAATCCCCGTCGGATCGCCCGCGACCGGGAGTATGCCGAGACGGTCGCCTTGCGCGTGCTGGAACAACTCATCGCGATCGACGACTTCCGCGGGACCGGGCGGGTCTACGTCCCGTGAGGCCGCCCGGTCCCGCGCTGGTCGTATCCTGGGCATGTCCCGATTACCGTTTCGCCGGATCCTCGCCAATCGCGTAGGCGAGCTGGGTGTAGGCGTTCAGGCGTTCGTCGGGCGACTTGAACGAGCGCGCCAGTTCCATCGCGTGGGTAAGTTGCCCTCGCGAGGCGAGCAGGGCGACAACCTGCGACAGGACGGTTCCACGCTGGGGTTCGGGCAGGGCCTGCAACGATCGCACGGCCTCGTCCACCTCTCCCAGGTTGACCAGTGCAAACCCGCGCATTTCACCCCGCTTGAAGGCCACGAACTGCGGAGGCAACTCGATGTCGTAGTCGAGAAACTGGTAACGGCCGAGTCGTCCTGTGAATGCGACCTTCCCGGGCAAGGTCTTCTCGGGCCCGGTCCAGACCAGACAGTCGGCAGCCTCTCGCCGGGCGCGGGTGGCGTTCGTTCCGTCGCCGGTTTTCTCGCAGGCCAGGGCTAGCGCCGAGAAAGCCCGCGACTTCTCCAGCCCCGGATAGGACCGGATCGACTCGATGGTCTTCCGGGCGTCAGCGAAGTCTCCGCCAAGCGACTGGACCTCAGCGAGCATGGAGAGCACCCGCGACCGACGCGGCTCGGGCTGGGTCAGGGCGACCGTCAGGGCGCGGGCGACGACCGCTCGCGCGGCCTCGGGGCGTCCGCACTCGACCCATTTTCGGGCGATCACGATCTGAGCAACGAGCCGCTGGTCGTCGGCCGCGATGGCGTTGGTGAGGGCGTCGGCTTCTTCGAGGATCGAGGCGGC